>NZ_JBAKHR010000024.1:0-142034 GCF_036902955.1 Micromonospora sp. CPCC 205558 | reverse complement strand
AACCACCCACACGCCACCGGGCCTACGGCATCGAACCGCCCCTCACGAGGGCGATCCACTCGGCTTCACGGAAACCGATACATCCAGGACGCCCGGACAACCCCGACTTCACGAAGGTCGACGGATCGAGGAGGGTTTGAGCGGGCCCCCGGCGGACCAGATCGCGTCAAATCGGACAACATGCCCCACCCGGCAGACACCGGATTCGGGCGCGGCCGGCTCTGACCCGAGAACCGCTGGCCCCGGTGCCCCGGTCTGGTTGATCAATCGGGTGGCGCGGCCGTGGCCACGGCATCGAGAACGGTTGCTGGAACGGGCGGAGTCCCTGCTCAGGGCCGGAAAATCGGTTGAGTCGACGGGTTGGTGCCGGCAGGCTGAGGTCTCCGCCACCCACGTCCCGGAGGACTTTCCATGCGCCTGCTCCGTGATCTGTGGGGCACCTCGACTCGCCGTATGACGATCGTGGCCGTTTTGATCGTGTTGGGCGCTGCGGGGCAGGCGGGCGCGTCGGCGCTGGCCGGCGCGGTGCTGGTGCATCGTTCGACGGGTTTCTTCGCCGTGCTGGCCGCAGCCCTGGTCGCCGTGGTCCTCAGCGACCTCGCGGTGAGTCTGCTGATGGCCGGCCTGACCGCCGACTGGTCCGCCGACGTGCGTCGCCGGCTTTGTCGCGTCGCTCTCGGGCAGGACCTGCCCACCCTGGAGACCACCCCGGTGGGTGAGCTGCTGGATCGCATCGACGGGGACGTCTATCAGGTGGCGTCGGCGGTTCGTAACCAGGGCACCCGGCTCGCCCAGGGCCTCTGCGTCGGCGTGTTGTCGATGGTGGTGGCGCTGGTCGTGTGGTGGCCGGCCGGGATCGCGATGCTGCTGCTCACGGTGGTGCTCGCGATCGGACTGCGCCGGCCCACGGCGCGGATCGGCCCGGCCCGGATGGCCGAGGAGGAGGCGTGGTCCGACCTGGCCGCCGTGATGGAGGAGGCGGTGCACGGCCAGGACGACGTACGCACCAGTTTGGCTCGGCCGTACGTGCTGCGGTTGTACGCGCGGCGGGCTGCTGCCGTGCTGTCCCGGGGCGGGGTGGTCTGGGTGCTGTCCGCCCGGGTGGCGACGGTGGCCACCGCGACGATCCGGGCTGGCATCGGCGCGGTGGTGCTCGGCGGGGCGTGGGCGTTGGCCACCGACCGGATCGACGCTGCCCGGCTCACCGCCATCTGGCTGCTCGCCCTGGCCTTCGGTGCGACCGCGGAACACGTCAGCCGGATGGTGCCCGAGATCCAGGAGGCTCTCGGCGCGTGGGCGCGGGTGCAGTTGCTCTACAAGGCCCGGCAGGAACCGGTCGGCGGGGCCAGCCCGAGCGACGGCGACCTGCGCATCCGGGACCTGACATTCGGGTACGGGGAGAGTGACCGGGGGGCCGCGCTGCGCGGGCTCAGCCTCACCTTCGCCCGTGGTCGCTCGTACGCGCTGATCGGACGGACCGGTTCGGGCAAGTCGACGCTGGCGAAGGTGCTCACCCGGGCGGTCGACGTGCCGCCGGGCACGGTCTTCCTTGGCGGTACCGACCTGTGCGACCTCGACGTCGAGCAACTGCGCCGCTGGGTGGCGCTGGTGCCACAGCGCACCGAGATCCTGGCCGGCACGCTCGCCGAGAACGTCGCTCTCTTCGACCCGGAGTTGCTCGACGCGGCGGCTCGGGCGCTCGACGAGTTGGGCCTGGCCGGTTGGATCGCCGAGCTTCCGGACGGGTTGGCGACCCGGCTGGGGGAGGGCGGGCACGTGCTCTCCGCCGGTCAGGAGCAGTTGGTGGCGTTCGCCCGGATCCTGGTCCGGGAGCCGCACGTGGTGATCCTCGACGAGGCCACCGCGCGCCTGGACCCGGTCACCGAGGCGCGGGTGCAGCGCGCCACCGAACGACTGCTGCGCGACCGGATCGGCATCGTCATCGCGCACCGACTCTCCTCGGTGCGCCGTTGTGACGAGGTGGTCGTGCTGGCCGACGGCGCGGTGGTCGAGGCCGGTCCGCTGGAGACGTCGACGCGCTTCGCGGAACTGTTGGCGACCAGCCACGCCGCCGCGTACGCCACGGTGGCGCCGGCCGGTCGCGGCGGTGTCGGCACCGATCTGCTGGTCGGCCCCGGCCCGGCCGACGCCTGGCCGAGCGAGCCGGCGCCCGCCGGGGTCGCGCCGACGGAGCAGGTCGAGCACGTCGAGCCGATGAAGCAGGTCGAGCCGGTCGAGCCGAAGAAGCAGGTCGCGCCGAACCGGGCCGACCCGCCGCGACTGCCGCCGGTGCCGCCGGCCCGGACGCTGCGGGAGATCTTCCGGCTCTGCACCAACGATCCCCGGTACGGCGCGGCGGCGATCGTGCTGTTCCTCGGCCTCAGCCTGCTCGGGCTGGACGGCCCGGTGCTGCCCTGGCTCTGGGCCGACCTGGTCGACGGGACCGGCAACCCGTACCTGCCGGCGTTGGGGATCGTCGCCGGGCTGCTGATCACGTTGCCGCTGCCGTTCTACACCCATGTCTGGTTCCCGCAGTGGTGGGTGCGGCAGATGCTGCGGATCGGCCTTCGCCTGGTGCACGGCCAGACCGGGCCGCGCCGGGTCAGCTCACACACCCCCGCCGAGGTGGTGGCGCAGGGTGGGGACACCGAGCGGGTGGTCCAGCTCGCCGACAACGTGCTGGACCAGACCGTCGCGCTGGTGCTCGTGGTCGCCATGACGGCGGTCACCGGCAGCGTCGTACCCGGGCTGTTCTTCCTCGGCACGATGGTCGTCTCCGGGCTGGCCGCGACGTTGTTCGGGCCGAAGCTGGAACGTGCGGCCCGTGCGACGGTGGCGGCGCGGGCCGCGTTCGCCACGGCGCTGGTCTCCGCGCTTTCCGCGGCGCGGACGGTGAAGCTCGCCGGTGCGACCACGGCGGTGCTGCGTCACCTGGCGAGCCTGGACGTGCTGCGCAGCGACCGGCAGCGGCGGGAGATCTCGGTGCAGGTGTGGGCGCGTTCCACGCCGTCGATGGCTAGCGGGCTGTTGCCGATCGGCGCCTGGGCGCTCTACCTCAACGGTTCGCTCTCCGCGGGGGCGGTGCTGGTGGCGGTCTCCACGTTGGGCGCGGCCCGCTGGTTCGCCTGGACCACGGCGTCGTTGATCTCGCAGCTCCCGTCGGCGCGGGTCTGGACCCGGCGCACGGTGGCGATGACCGGGGTGAGCACGTACTCGGCGGGGGTGCCGGAGGTCGACCTGACCGCCGGGACGGCGCCCGCGCCGACCATGCCGCCGCGGCATCCGCTGCGCCGGCTGGAGCTGCGCGGCTTCGGAGTGGTGCACTCCGACGGCACGGTGGCCGTCCGGGACGTGGACCTGACCGTGCAGCGGGGGCAGTTGGTGCTTGTCGTCGGGCCGGTGGGGTCGGGCAAGTCGTCGTTGCTGCGCGGGTTGGCCGGGATCGTGCACCACACCGGCGAGCTGGCCTGGAACGGTGACCCGGTCACCGAGCCGGAGCTGTTCCTGCGCCCCAACCAGGTCGGTTACGTCGGTCAGTTGCCCCGGGTGCTCTCCGGCACGGTGGCCGACAACATCGCCCTCGGGCACCAGGTGGACGCCGCCGGGGCGGTCAGCACCGCCCAGCTCGACCATGACCTGGCCGCCGCCGGCGGTGGGCTGGGCCTGCTCATCGGGCACAAGGGCACCCGGCTCTCCGGTGGGCAGTTGCAGCGGTTGGCGTTGGCCCGGGCGCTGGCCCCGCGTACCGAGCTGTTGGTCGCCGACGACGTGTCGTCGGCGCTGGACGTCACCACCGAGCTGGCGCTGTGGCAGGCGTTGCGCGGCCACGGGGTGACAGTGGTCGGCTCGACCGCGAAGCGCGCCGCGTTGGTCCGGGCCGACCACGTGGTGGTGCTGCTCGGCGGCACGGTGGCGGCCCAGGGCAGCTGGCAGGAGCTGGAGGGCGACTGGTCGCACCTGGCCGGTTGAGCGACGGTCGGGCGGCCGCTCACACGGCGGCCGCCCGACCGGACGGGGATCAGGCGGCGCGGGCGTACTGGGCGGGCCCGGAGTAGGCGACGCCGAGCTTCGCGGCGGCCCGGCGCGGCCAGTACGGGTCGCGCAGCAACTCCCGGCCCAGCAGCACCAGGTCGGCTTCGCCGCTGGCGACGATCTGCTCGGCGTGCTCAGGCTCCACGATCAGGCCCACCGCGCCGGTCGGCACGCCAGCCTCGCGGCGGATCTGGGCGGCGAGCGGCACCTGGTAGCCGGGGCCGAGCGGGATGCGCTGGTCCACGCTCACGCCGCCGGAGGACGCGTCGACCAGGTCGACGCCGATGCCGGCCAGCTCACCCGCGAGCACCACGCTGTCGTCGATCGTCCAGCCGCCCTCGACCCAGTCGGTGGCGGAGATCCGGGTCAGCACCGGCACGTCCTCGCCGACCGCGGCCCGTACCGCGCGGGCCACCTCAAGGGTGAGTCGCATCCGGGCGGCCCGGTCGCCGCCGTAGGAGTCGGTGCGCTTGTTGGTCAGCGGCGAGAGGAATTCGTTGAGCAGGTAGCCGTGGGCGGCGTGGATCTCGACGGCGGCGAAGCCGGCGTCCAACGCGCGTTCGGCTCCGGCCGCGAATGCCTCGACCACACGGGCGATGCCGGCCTCGTCGAGGCTGGTCGGCGTCCGGTAGTCGGCGGTGAACGGCTCCGAGCCGGGTGCGACGGGCGTCCAGCCGCCCTCGGCGTCCGGCACGCCACCGCTCTCCGGCGCCCACGGCCGGTAGGTGGAGGCCTTGAAGCCGGCGTGCGCGAGTTGCACGGCCGGCACCGCGCCGTGGGCGGCGACGAACGCGGTCACCGGCCGCCAGGCGTCGACGTGCGCGCCCGACCAGAGGCCGGTGTCCTGCGGGCTGATCCGGCCCTCGGGGAGTACGGCGGTCGCCTCGGTCAGCACCAGGCCGGCGCCGCCGACCGCGCGACTGCCGAGGTGGATCAGGTGCCAGTCGGTGGGCAGACCGTCGGGGCCTGCGGAGTACTGGCACATGGGTGCCATGGCGATCCGGTTGGGCAGTGTGACGCCACGCAGGGCCAGGGGGGTGAACAGGGAGCTCATGGGGGACATCCTCTCGAAACGGCAACGGCGACGGGCCCCCGGGGAGAGGGGCCCGTCGCCGTACCGGGTGATGTGGTCAGGCAGGAACAGGGGTCAGGTCGGGCCGGGTGTCGGCGACCGGCTCCGGCTCGGTCAGGTCACGCCGGCCGGCGGACTCGTACGCGGCGCGGTCGAGGATGCCCTCGCGGGCGGCGACCACGGTCGGCACGAGTGCCTGACCTGCGACGTTGGTGGCGGTGCGGATCATGTCCAGGATCGGGTCGATGGCCAGCAGCAGGCCGGCGCCGGCCAGCGGCAGGCCCAGCGTGCTGAGGGTCAGGGTGAGCATCACGATCGCGCCGGTCAGGCCGGCGGTGGCCGCCGAGCCGACCACCGAGACGAAGGCGATCAGCAGGTAGTCGCCGATGCCGAGGTGCACGCCGAACACCTGGGCCACGAAGATCGCGGCGAGGGCCGGGTAGATGGCGGCGCAGCCGTCCATCTTCGTGGTGGCGCCGAAGGGCACCGCGAACGAGGCGTACTCGCGGGGCACGCCGAGTCGCTCGACGGAGCGCTGGGTCACCGGCATGGTGCCGACCGAGGAACGGGACACGAAGGCCAGCTCGATCGCCGGCCAGGCGCCGGCGAAGAAGCGCAGCGGGTTGAGGCGGCCGGCGAGGATCAGGACCAGCGGGTAGACCACGAACAGCACGATGGCGCAGCCGACGTAGACGGCGGTGGTGAACTTCGCGAGGGGGGCGAGCAGGTCCCAGCCGTACGAGGCGACGGCGTTGCCGATCAGGCCGAGGGTGCCGATCGGGGCGAGCCGGATGACCCACCAGAGCGCCTTCTGGACGATCTCCAGCAGGGAGCGGTTCAGCGCCACGAACGGTTCGGCGGCCTCGCCGACCAGCAGGGCGGCGGCGCCGATGACGACGGCGAGGAAGACAATCTGGAGGACGTTGCCCTCGACGAACGCGCCGACCGGGTTGGTGGGCACGATGCCGGTGAGGAAGTCGGTCCACGAGCCGGTCTTCTTCGGCGCGGCGGCGCCACCAAGGTCCAGGGTCACGCCCCTACCCGGGTTGGTGAGCAGGCCGAGGCCGATGCCGATGCTCACCGCGATCAGCGCGGTGATGCCGAACCACATGAGGGTCTTGAGGGCGAGCCGGGCGGCGTTGGCGACGCCGCGCAGGCTGACCACGCTGACCACGATGGCGGTGAAGACCAGTGGCGGCACGGCCAGCTTGAGGAGCTGGACGAAGAGGCTGCCGACGGTGTGCAGGGTGGTGGTCAGCCAGCTCAGGTCGTTGGTGCGGGCCAGGAAGCCCAGCGCGACACCGAGAGCGAGGCCGAGCAGGATCTGCATGGAGAAGGGAATTTTGCGCAGGCTGAAGGGCATGTTCTATCCATTTGTCCGGTCTGATTCAGGGCAGGCGTAGGAACGCGGCTAGCCCGGACAGATGCCACTGGCCTGCAGTCGGAGATCGACATACAGGCGGACAGTGAGGCCCCAGACATTGGTCATCGTTCGCCGACGTTACGCCGATTTCCGCTCATCGGAAGGAGCGGTCGGCGTGAGGCTCCTTACAGTGGGTGAACTTTCCGCTGCCAGGGCCAGTGCGGTGGCGGTGGCCACACCCCACAGCACGGCGAGCGCGAGGATCAGCCGCTCCAGCACGCCCACGAACGTGCCCCGACCGAGGACGAGCATTGCCAGCCCCACGGCGGCGCAGAGCGGCAGGGTCAACGCGGCGGCCGGGCCGGCCAGTCGGCGTACCGCCGGGCCCGCCGGCCCGGACACGGCGAGCGTGACCATGGCGAAGACCACCGCCGCGGTCGCCGCGATGCTCGCGCCGCCGTGCACCAGGTCCGCCGTCGTCGCCCGCTCGAACGGCGGCAGTGGGCAGCCGTCGGAGCAGGTCACCGCCCCGGACACAGCGGTGAACACGGCCCCGGTGGCGAGCAGCGCCGGGGCCGCCCACACCCCGGGGGGCAACGCCGCGCCGATCAGCAGCAGCGCGGTGGCAAGAGCGAGGATCCCGATCCGGTACGTCAGGGCGTGCGCGCTGCCGGCGATGCCCGCCTCGCTGACGTACCCGGTGAGACCGGGACCGGGACCGGCGACCACGGCGAGCGTCACCGCCACCGCGCCGGCCAGGGCGCAGCCGGCAGCGGCGGACCCAGCGACCCGGCGGGCGACGTCGGCGCGGACCGTCGGCGCGGTCGTGGTGCCGGGCCGACCCGGCTCAACCACGCCCGTGCGGCGTGCCCCAGCCGGACTCGTCCGGCCCGAGCGGCACGATCCCGGTCGGGTTGATCTCCCGGTGCGTGCCGTAGTAGTGCCGTTTGATGTGGTCGAAGTCCACCGTCTCGCCGAAGCCCGGCGTCTGGAACAGGTCCCGGGCGTACGCCCAGAGCACCGGCATCTCGGTCAGCTTGTTGCGGTTGCACTTGAAGTGCCCGTGGTACGCGGCGTCGAAGCGGACCAGCGTGGTGAACAGCCGTACGTCCGCCTCGGTGATCGCGTCGCCCATCAGGTAGCGCTGCCCGGCCAGTCGCTCGGAGAGCGCGTCCAGCCGGGCGAAGAGCGCCCGAAACGCCTCGTCGTACGCCTCCTGGGAGGTGGCGAACCCGCACCGGTAGACGCCGTTGTTCACGTCGGTGTGGATCTCGGCCATCAGCGTGTCCATCTCGGTGCGCAGTGCCTCCGGGTAGAGGTCCGGCGCTCCCGCACGGTGCAGCGACCGCCACTGCGTGGAGAAGTCGAGGGTGAGCTGCGGATAGTCGTTGGTGACCACCCGGCCGGTCAGGGTGTCGACGAGCGCCGGCACTGTCACCCGGCCGGTGTAGTCCGGGTCGGTGGCCAGGTACGCCTCGGAGAGGAAGCTCACGCCGAGGACCGGGTCGAAGCCGTCCGGGTCGAGGGCGAACGCCCAGCCCCGCTCGTCCCGGATCGGGTCGACGGTGCCCAGCGAGATCGCGTCGTCCAGCCCGAGCAGGCCGCGCACGATCCTCGCCCGGTGCGCCCAGGGGCAGGCGCGGCACCAGATCAGCCGGTAGCGGCCGGCCTCCAGTGGCCAGCGGTCCTGCTCGTCCGGGCCGCCGCCGGGTGGGGAGGTCGAGTCGGCGGTGACCCGACCGGTGAACCGGTTCGGCTGGCGGACGAACGCACCACCGCCGCTGGTCTCTGCGCTGAACTGGGGCCGGGCCATGCCGTCAACCTATCCGCTGCCGGCGCGGATATCCTGGCGGCCGGCAGCCCTCGCGACCCGGTGGGCGTGCCCCACCCCCCGCCGTCTGCACCCCCTAAGGACTCGCGATGACCGTGGCATACCTGGTGGCCGGTGTCCGTACCCCGATCGGCCGGTACGCCGGCGCGCTGGCCGGCGTCCGTCCTGACGACCTGGCCGCGCACGTGATCCGTGAGTTGGTTGCCCGCCACCCGTCGGTGGACTGGTCGGCGGTCGACGACGTGGTGCTCGGCTGCGCCAACCAGGCCGGCGAGGACAACCGCAACGTCGCCCGGATGGCGGCGCTGCTGGCCGGCCTGCCACAGGAGGTGCCGGGCAGCACGGTCAACCGGCTCTGCGGCTCCGGCCTGGACGCCCTCGCGACCGCCGCCCGATCCATCGTGGCCGGGGACGCGGACCTGGTGGTCGCCGGCGGGGTGGAGAGCATGAGCCGGGCGCCGTTCGTCATGCCGAAGGCGACATCGGCGTACTCCCGCTCGGCGGAGGTGTACGACACCACCCTGGGCTGGCGGTTGGTGAACCCGCTGATGCGTGACGGGTGGGGGGTCGACTCGATGCCGGAGACGGCGGAGAACGTGGCCGCCGAGTACGGCGTCAGCCGGGCCGAGCAGGACGCCTTCGCGTACCGCTCGCAGCAGCGTGCCGCCAAGGCGCAGGCCGACGGCCGCTTCGCCGAGGAGATCGTGGCGGTGTCCGTGCCGGCCGGTCGTCGGGAGACCCGGTTGGTCGAGGTCGACGAGCACCCCCGGGAGACCACGCTTGCGAAGCTGGCCGCGCTGCCCACCCCGTTCCGCGACGGCGGCACTGTCACCGCCGGTAACTCGTCGGGCGTCAACGACGGCGCGGTCGCGCTGCTGGTGGCCAGCGAGGCGGCGGTTTCCCGGTACGGCCTGACTCCGCTGGCCCGGATCGTCGGTGCGGCGGCGGCCGGCGTGCCGCCCCGGATCATGGGGATCGGCCCGGTGCCGGCCACCCGTAAGTTGCTCGACCGCGTCGGCGTCGAGTTGGGCGCTGTGGACGTGGTGGAGCTGAACGAGGCGTTCGCCGCGCAGTCCGTGGCGGTGCTTCGCGAGCTGGGGTTGCCGGTGGATGCCGACCACGTCAACCCGAACGGTGGGGCCATCGCGCTGGGGCACCCGCTCGGTGCCAGCGGCGCGCGGCTGGCGCTGACCGCCGCGCTGGAGTTGCGCCGTCGCGGTGGCCGTCGGGCTCTGGCCACCATGTGCATCGGCGTTGGTCAAGGCATCTCGCTGTTGCTGGAGTCAGCCGCCTAGAGTGGTCCACACCACACGACCCGCGGGTCGACCGGTGCGCGCGTGCCCGTGGCACGCCCATCCGCCGGTGCCGTCCCGCGCCGCGGCGATGAACTGGGGAGCACACTGATGCCGGACGGACTGCCGACCGAGATCGATCTGACCAGGCCGAGCGCGGCCCGGGTTTACGACTACTTCCTGGGTGGGGCCCACAACTTCGAGATCGACCGGCAGCTGGCCGAACAGATCGCCAGCATGACCCCGAATCTCGCCGCCACCATGCGGTCCGGTCGGGAGTTCCTCCGTCGGGCCGTCCGGGTGCTGCTCGACGCCGGCATCGATCAGTTTCTCGACATCGGCTCCGGGATTCCCACTGTGGGCAACGTGCACGAGGTGGCGCAGGGGGTTAACCCCAAGGCCCGCGTGGTGTATGTCGACATCGACCCGGTGGCCGTCGCGCACAGCCGGGAGTTGCTCGCCGGCAACGAGTTGACCGGGGTCATCCACGCCGACCTGCGTGAGCCGGAGCTGATCCTCGCCGAGACCCGCAAGCTCGGGCTGATCGACTTCAGTCGACCGATGGGCATCCTGCTGGCCGGGGTGGTGCACTTCATCCCGGACGCCGACCGTCCCGAGGCGATCATGGCCACCCTGCGGGAGGTCGCCGCGCCGGGCAGCTTCCTGGTCATCTCGCATTCCACCTTCGAGGACCAGCCGCAGGAGATGCTGGACGCCCAGCGCCTCTCCGCCCGCACCGCCACCGAGATCACCCTGCGCTCCCGGGCGCAGGTCACCGGCTTCTTCGGTGACTGGACCGTCCTGGAACCGGGCGTGGTGCACATGCCGCTCTGGCGGCCCGACTCACCGTCCGACGTGGACGAGCACCCGGAGCGGTTCGGCGCCTTCGGGGGCGTCGCCCGGTACGACCAGCCCGCCGGCTGATCGGAGTGGCCGCCGTCCCGGACCCCACCGGGGTCGATGCGGGCCGGGACCCCACCGGGGTCGGTGCGGGCCGGGACCCCGGCGGGGTCGGTGTCGGCCGGGACCCCGGCGGGGTGGATGCCGGCCGGGACCCCGCCGGGGTCGATGCCGGCCGGGACCCCGCCGGGGTGGATGTCCGTCGGGCCGACGCCCAGGGGTACGCCACCGACTGGGCCCGCGCGGTGCGCCGTCTCGGGTTCGTGCCGCTGAGCCTGGCCGAGACCGAGCGGCTGCTGCTGGCGCACACGATCCGGCTGGCCCGTGCGGTACGGGCGGAGCCGTTCAGCGCCCGCCCGGCCGAGGAGGTCGGGCGGGCCCTGGTGGAGGCGCACCTCACCGAGCCACAGGCCCTGGAGTGGACGTTGCACGCGCTCGGTGCGACCTTCGCGCGTCGGGTCCTGGGCGACGGCGACCGGCCGGCGGATCTCGCCGACCGGATCGCGGCGGTGCAGGGCGGTCTGGCCGCCGGGTTCGCCCGCGCCCTGCGCGACCGCACCTTCAGCCAGCAGGAGCGGATCGCCCGGTCGGCCTGGCAGGCGCGTGACGAGGTCGAGCAGGCGCTGCGCGAGAGCGAGGCCCGGTTCCGGGCGGTGTTCACCGGCGCCGCGATCGGGATCGGGATCGCCGATGTGGATGGCCGGATCATCGACGTCAACCAGGCGTTCGCCGACATGCTCGGCTACTCGATCGAGGAGTTGCGCGAGATCAACGTGGTGGCGCTGTTCCACGCCGACGACGCCGCCGGGATGTGGGAGCTCTACCAGGAGCTGATTGAGGGCAAACACGACGCGGCCCGGGTGGAGAAGCGCTACCACCGTAAGGACGGCAGCGTGGTCTGGACGGATCTCGCCGTCTCGCTGATCCGCCACGAGAGCCGGCCCCGGTTCACCGTCGCGATGATCGAGGACATCACCGAGCGGTACGAACTCCAGCAGCGGCTGCGCTTCCAGGCGTTGCACGACCCGCTGACCGGGCTGCCCAACCGGACGCTGTTCTTCGAGACGTTGGGGCGGGTGCTCGACACCGCGGGCGTGGGGCAGCGGGTCGGGGTGTGCTTCCTCGACCTGGACGGCTTCAAGGCGATCAACGACAGTCTCGGCCACGACCTCGGTGACCGGCTGCTGGTGATGATCGGCCGGAGGCTGGCCGCGTGCGTGGCCGACCACGGCCACCTGGTCGCCCGGATGGGGGGCGACGAGTTCGTGATCCTGGTCGACGGAGGGAACGACACCGACGACCCGGTCGCCGTCGCCGAGGCGGCGCTGGCCGCCGTCGCGGCCCCGGTCCACGTCGGTGATCACCAGTTGGCCGTCTCGGCCAGTGTGGGCATCGTGCAGTGCCCCGCCTCGGAGACCACCGCGTCGGAGCTGATGAAGGCCGCCGACACCACGCTCTACTGGGCCAAGGCGGCGGGGCGGGGCCGGTGGGCCGTCTACGACCCCGAGCGCGGCGCCCGGGACATCGCCCGCTCGGCGCTGGTCGCCGGGCTGCCCGCCGCACTGGACCGGGGCGAGTTCGTGTTGCACTACCAGCCGATCGTGTCGCTGCTGGAGGGCACAATGCTCGCGGTGGAGGCGCTGGTCCGTTGGGAGCACCCGGAGCTGGGCCTGATCGGGCCGGACCGGTTCATCGGCCTGGCCGAGGAGACCGGCCTGATCGTCCGGCTCGGCGAGTGGGTGCTGCGGCGGGCCTGCGCGGACGCCGAACGGTGGTGGCGGGAGTTCCCGGACGCCAGGCTGGTGGTCAGCGTCAACCTGGCCGCGCGGCAGGCCGACGAACCGGCCATCGTGGACACGGTGGCCGACGCGTTGCGGACGAGCAGGCTGCCCGCGGAGCTGCTCCAACTGGAGCTGACCGAGAGCGCCGTGATGGGCAGCGCCGGTGAACCCCTGCGTAGCCTGCATCGGCTCGCGGCGCTCGGCGTCCGGCTGGCCGTGGACGACTTCGGCACCGGATACTCCAACCTTGCGTACCTGCGCCGGTTGCCGATCCACTGCCTGAAGCTCGCCGGCCCGTTCGTCGAGGGCATCCGAGCGGACGGGACCGATGTGGCCGCCGACCACCGCGACGAGCGGATCGTCGACGCGTTGGTCCGGTTGGCGCACGCCCTGGAGCTGTGGGTCACGGCCGAGGCGGTGGAGACCGGCGTGCAGGCCGAGCGGCTGCGGGCGCTGCGCTGCGACACCGGGCAGGGCCGGTACTTTGGCGCCCCGGCCCCGGCCGACGCGATCACCGCCCGACTGCGCGGCGGCGGAGTGGCGGCGTGAGCGGGGTTCCGGTTCGGTCTGGAAGGTGGCGGCGGAAGGTGGCGGCGTGGACCTGACGGATTCGCAGACTGTGGTGACCGTGGTGGCCGGGCTGGCGATCCTGGCAGGGTTGGCCGGCGTGGTGGTGCCCGGCCTGCCGGCGCTGCCGCTGTGCTGGGGTGGCGTGCTGCTCTGGGCCGTGTTCGGCGGCGCCGGCCTGGGTGGCTGGGCGGTGTTCGCTGCCGTCACCCTGGTCGCCGCAGGCGGCGCCGTGATCAAGTACGCGTGGCCCGGCCGGAATCTGAAGCGCACCGGTGTGCCGACGTCCACGCTGCTCGCCGGCGGGGTGCTCGGCATCGTCGGGTTCTTCGTGGTGCCGTTCGTCGGGTTGGTGCTGGGCTTCGTGGCCGGGGTGTGGGCGGCGGAACGGCTGCGGTTGGGCAGCAACCAGCTAGCCTGGCCCTCCACCGTGCAGGCCCTGAAGGCCGCCGGTCTGTCGATGCTTGTGGAACTCCTGGCCGGCCTGCTCATCGCAGCCCTCTGGGTAGCCGGCCTCCTCCTGACCTGACCGCACCACCCCTGCTCCGCGATCTTGCACTTGCTGTCCCGACACAACGGGCATCACCGCTGATATCGACAACCGAAACTGCAAGATCGGCGGGGGCGGGGGCGGGGGCGGGGGCGGGGGCGGGGCGGGGCGGGGGGCGGGGGGAGGGGGCGCGGGGCACTGTCGGGTACGGCGGATCGCCGTACGTGAGAGAGAGGCGTGCCCCGCGCCACCGTGATCGGGCGGTCCGAGCGCCCGGGGTGGGCCCTGATCGGGCCTGGTCACCGGTCCAGGATGCGGGCCGGGGCGGCCGGACGGCAACGCAATTAGCTCGGTGGCGGTGAGATTCCCACCGACTACGTATTGACCACCTTGATCGGCCGGGTCGACACTTTGCCCACTCGCACGCGGAACCACCTCAGGGAGGTGTGCAGTGGCCACGACGCCCGTGCCGACCGCCGAGCAACCGATGGACGACGACGCCCGACGGCTCGCTGAACTCGGCTACAAACAGGAGTTGCGCCGCAAGTGGAGTGGTTTCTCCAACTTCGCCATCTCCTTCTCGATCATCTCGATCCTGGCAGGTTGCTTCACCACCTTCGGTCAGGCGTGGAACAACGGCGGGCCGGTCGCCATCTCCTGGGGCTGGCCGCTGATCTCGCTGTTCATCCTGATCATCGGCTTCTGCATGGCCGAGCTGGTGTCGGCATACCCGACCGCGGGTGGCATCTACTGGTGGGCGGCCACCATGGGCCGCCCGGTGCACGGTTGGTTCACCGGCTGGCTGAACCTGATCGGTCTGGTGGCGGTCACCGCCTCGGTCGACTACGGCTGTGCGACGTTCCTCAACCTCACCCTGTCGGCGCTCTTCGACGGCTGGGCCGGGACGCTGCGGCAGGCGTTCGTCCTGTTCGTGATCATCCTGGTGTTGCACGGGCTGATCAACATCTTCGGGCACCGGATCATCGACGTACTCCAGAACGTCTCGGTCTGGTGGCACGTGGCCGGCGCGGCCGTCGTGGTGGCCATCCTGGTCTTCGTGCCCGACAACCACCAGAGCTTCCAGTTCGTGTTCACCGAGCGGTTCAACAACTCCGGCTTCGGTGACGGCGACATCGGCGGGCTGACGTTCTGGTTCTACGTGCTGCCGCTGGGTTTCCTGCTGACCCAGTACACGATCACCGGCTTCGACGCCTGCGCGCACGTCTCGGAGGAGACCCGGGGCGCATCACAGGCAGCGGCCCGCGGGCTCTGGCAGTCGATCTTCTACTCGGCGGTTGGCGGCTGGATCCTGCTGCTGGCGTTCCTCTTCGCGGCCACCGACGTCGAGGCGGTCAACGAGGCGGGCGGGTTCTCCGGTGCCATCTTCGAGTCGGCGCTGACCCCGGTCTTCTTCAAGATCGTCATCATCATCTCCACCATCGGCCAGTTCTTCTGCGGCATGAGCTGCGTGACCTCGATGAGCCGCATGGCGTACGCGTTCAGCCGGGACCGGGCGGTGCCCGGATGGCGGCTCTGGTCGACTGTCGACCGCAACGGCACCCCGGTCAACGCCATCATCGGCGCCACCCTGGCTGGCCTGGTGCTGACCCTGCCGGCGCTCTACGAGAGCTCCGCCGGCATCCCGATCGCCTTCTACGCGGTGGTCTCGGTGGCGGTGCTCGGGCTCTACCTGTCGTTCCTCATTCCGATCGCGCTCCGACTGCGGATGGGCGACCGGTTCGTGCCCGGGCCCTGGACGCTCGGCCGCAGGTACAAGCTGCTCGGCTGGATCGCGGTGATCGAGATCGCGGTCATCGCCGTCTACTTCGTACTGCCGATCGTGCCGGCCGGGGTGCCCGGCAACGACAGCTTCACCTGGTCGGCGGTCAACTATGCGCCGCTGGCGGTCGGAGGGGTGCTGCTGGTGGTCGCCGTCTGGTGGTACGCCTCGGCCCGCAAGTGGTTCACCGGCCCGGTTCGTACCGTCGAGCAACCCACGCCGGCGGCCGATTCGACGCCGGTCGACGGCCCGGCCTGATCAGCGCCCGGCGGGACGGGCTCCGCTGCCGTCCCGCCGGGTTTGCCACCCTCGCCGCCGGGGGCATTGACGGTGATCCGGTTTGCCAGTAGACCTTGGTGATGGAGGCCCGCGAATGAGGAAAGCACCGCTCACGCTGGAACAACTGCGGGTCGCCGTCGCCGAGGGTGAGATCGACACCGTGGTGCTGGCCCTCGTCGACATGCAGGGTCGCCTCCAGGGCAAACGGTTCCACGCGCCCTTCTTTCTCGATCAGGTGGCCGAGCACGGCAGCGAGGGCTGCAACTACCTGCTCGCCGTCGACGTCGACATGAACACGGTCGACGGGTACGCGATGTCGAGCTGGGAACGCGGCTACGGCGACTTCGCGATGGTGCCGGATTTCGCCACGCTGCGCCGGATGCCGTGGCAGCCGGGCTCCGCGTTGCTGCTGGCCGACCTGACCTGGCTCGGCGGCTCCGGTGACGTGGTCGCCTCGCCCCGGCAGATCCTGCGCCGGCAACTGGAGCGGCTGGCCGAGCGCGGGTTGACCGCGTACGCCGGCACCGAGTTGGAGTTCGTGCTGTTCCGCGACTCGTACGAGGACGCCTGGCGGCGCGGCTACCGCGACCTCACCCCGGCCAACCAGTACAACGTCGACTACTCGCTGCTCGGCACCGCTCGGGTGGAGCCGCTGCTGCGCCGGATCCGCACCGAGATGGCCGGTGCCGGGCTCACGCCGGAAAGCGCCAAGGGTGAGTGCAACCTCGGCCAGCACGAGATCGCCTTCCGCTACGACGAGGCGGTGGCCTGCGCCGACCACCACGTCATCTACAAGAACGGAGCCAAGGAGATCGCCGCCCAGGAGGGCATGGCGATCACCTTCATGGCCAAGCCGAACGAGCGGGAGGGCAACTCCTGCCACATCCACTTCTCGTTGCGAGACACCAGCGGTGACTCGGCGATGCTCGGCGACGGGCCGGCGCAGCTGTCGCAGACCGGGCAGCGGGTGCTCGCCGGGCTGCTCGCCACGATGCGCGAGTTCAGCCTGCTCTTCGCCCCGAACATCAACTCCTACAAGCGGTACCAGCCGGGCTCGTTCGCGCCGACGGCGCTGCGCTGGGGGGTGGACAACCGCACCTGCGCGCTGCGGGTGGTCGGGCATGGGCAGGGCATGCGGGTGGAGAACCGGGTGCCCGGCGCCGACGTCAACCCGTACCTGGCGATCGCCGGGCTGGTCGCCGGCGCGCTGCACGGCATCGACCAGGAGTTGGAGCTGGGCCCGGAGTGCGCCGGCAACGCCTACGACGACCCGGAGGCCGAGCGCGTCCCCACCACGTTGCGCGACGCCCTGGCCCTGTGGGAGGGCTCGCCGGTGGCCCGAGGTGCCTTCGGCGAAGAGGTGGTGGCCCACTACGCCAACCAGGCGAGGGTCGAGCTGAAGGCGTATGACGCCGCGGTGACGGACTGGGAGCTGACCCGTGGCTTCGAACGCCTGTGACCCCGAGCCGCCCACCGCCGCGATCTTGCACTTTCTGTCGTTGGTTCGGGATAACTCGCGGCTTTTGTCGGCACAGAAAGTGCAAGATCGCGGGGACTGGGCGAGGGACGGTGGCGCGTGACGGTTCTTGTTGATCCGGCTTCCGGGGTGGGGTTTCGGGAGGTTGCCGGGGCTTCCCTCGAAGAGGTGGACGTTGCTATCTCTCGGGCTGCTGCCGCCTTTGCGGCGTGGCGGGGGGTTGCGCCGGGGGATCGGGGGCGGTTGTTGCGGCGGTTCGCCGCGCTCGTCGACGCGCACCTGGACGAGTTGGCCGGGCTGGAGGTGCGCAACTCCGGGCACACTGTCGGCAACGCCCGCTGGGAGGCCGGCAACGTCCGTGACGTGCTGGACTACTACGCCGGGGCCCCGGAGCGGCTGACCGGGCGGCAGATCCCGGTGGCCGGTGGGCTGGACGTCACCTTCCACGAGCCACTCGGTGTGGTCGGCGTGATCGTGCCGTGGAACTTCCCGATGCCGATCGCCGCCTGGGGGTTCGTTCCGGCGCTCGCCGCCGGCAACACAGTGGTGCTCAAACCCGCCGAGCTGACCCCGCTCACCGCACTGCGCCTGGCCGAGCTGGCCCGCGAGGCGGGCCTGCCCGACGACGTGTTCACAGTCGTCCCGGGCGAGGGCGCAGTGGTGGGGGAGCGGTTCGTCAGTCACCCGGCGGTCCGCAAGATCTGCTTCACCGGCTCCACCGAGGTCGGCACCCGGATCATGGCCGGCTGCGCCGCGCAGGTGAAGCGCCTCACCCTGGAGTTGGGCGGCAAGAGCGCGAACATCGTGTTCGCCGACGCCGACCTGGAACGCGCCGCCGCGACCGCGCCGGGCGCGGTCTTCGACAACGCCGGCCAGGACTGCTGCGCACGGTCGCGGATCCTGGTCCAACGGCCGGTGTACGACCGGTTCCTGGAACTGCTCGAACCAGCGGTACGCGCGGTACGCGTCGAGGACCCGTCCCGGGACACCGCCGAGATGGGCCCGCTGATCTCCGCCACCCAACGGGACCGGGTCGCCGGCTACCTCGACGCGGCAAAGATCGCCTTCACCGGCTCCTGCCCCGACGGCCCCGGATTCTGGCACGCGCCCACGGTGCTGCTGGCCGACTCGCCGGCCGACCGGCACTGGCGGGAGGAGATCTTCGGCCCGGTCGTCTCGGTGTTGCCGTTCGACGACGAGGCGGACGCGGTCCGGCTCGCCAACGACACCGAGTACGGCCTCTCCGGCTCGATCTGGACCCGGGACGTCGGTCGGGCCCTGCGCCTGGCCCGCGCCGTCGACTCGGGCAACCTCAGCGTCAACTCGCACTCCTCGGTGCGCTACTGGACCCCGTTCGGCGGGATGAAGCGCTCCGGCCTCGGCCGTGAGCTGGGCCCGGACGCGCTGCACTCCTTCACGGACGTCAAGAACGTGTTCATCGCGACAGAGGAGTGAGGCCAGTGCAGGGTCGGTTGCAGGACCGGGTGGCCGTGGTCACCGGAGCGGGCAGCGGCATCGGGTTGGCCACCGTGCGGCGGTTCGCCGCCGAGGGGGCCCGGGTGGTCTGCGTGGACATCGACGCGGAGGCCGGCACGAAGGCCGCGCAGGAGTGCGGCGGCGAGTTCGTGGCCACCGACGTGGCCGACGAGTCGGCGGTACGCGACCTGTTCGACGGGGTGGCCGACCGGCACGGCCGGGTGGACGTCGCGTTCAACAACGCCGGTATCTCACCCCCGGACGACGACTCCATCCTGGACACCGGCCTGGACGCGTGGGAGCGGGTGCTGCGGGTCAACACCACGAGCGTCTACCTGTGCTGCAAGTACGCCATTCCGCACATGCGGCGGCAGGGCAAGGGCTCGATCATCAACACCGCGTCGTTCGTGGCGCTGATGGGCGCGGCGACATCGCAGATCGCGTACACCGCCAGCAAGGGCGGGGTGCTGGCGATGACCCGGGAGTTGGGTGTGCAGTTCGCCCGCGAGGGCATCCGGGTGAACGCGCTCTGTCCCGGCCCGGTGGCCACCCCGTTGCTGCTGGAGCTCTTCGCCGCCGACCCGGAACGTGCCGCCCGTCGGCTGGTGCACGTGCCGATGGGTCGCTTCGGGCAACCGGAGGAGATCGCTGCCGCGGTCGCGTTCCTGGCCAGTGACGACGCCTCGTTCATGACCGCCGCGCAGTTCGTTGTCGACGGCGGCATCACGGGCGCCTACGTCACTCCCCTGTGAGTGCGAGGAGTGAGCCGGTTTTGCGAGCCCCGCAGTCGCGAACGGAGTCAGTGCTGTGAGTGCGAGGAGTGAGCCGGGTTTGCGAGCCCCGCAGTCGCGAACGGTGCCAGCTCAGCGGAGGCCGCTGATCGGGGTCAGCGCGTACGCCGAGCCCGCCGACTGGGCTGTCTGGCGAGGGGTGCGGGCGGTGCTGGTGCCGGAGGCGTACACCCGGGCGGTGACGGCCGCGGGTGGTCGGGCGGTGGTGCTGCCGCCGGACGACGTGGACGCGGACGTGGTGGCTGTCCTCGACGGGTTGTTGCTGGCCGGTGGCGCGGACGTCGGCCCGGGGCGGTACGGCCAGCCGCCCGACCCGCGTACCGAGGACCGGCCGGACCGGGACGCCGGCGAGCTGGCCCTGTTGGCCGCCGCGCTCGCCGCCGAGGTGCCGGTGCTGGGCGTGTGCCGGGGCATGCAGTTGCTCGCGGTCGCGTACGGCGGCGCCCTGCACCAGCACCTGCCGGACGTGGTGGGTCACGAGGCGCACCGCCCGGCGCCCGGCGTGTACGGGACCCACCCGGTGCGGTTCGCGCCGGGGAGTCTGGCCGCCTCGGTGTTGGCGGGGGTCGACCAGGTCAACTCGTACCACCACCAGGCGGTGGCCGATCCGGGCCGGCTCACGGTGACGGGTTGGGCGGCGGACGGCGTGGTGGAGGTGGTGGAGGACCCGGCCCGGCCGTTCGTGCTCGGGGTGCAGTGGCATCCGGAGAATGAGCGGGATCCCCGTCCGATCACGGCGTTGGTGCGGGCCGCTGGCCAGCGGGTGTGACCGAGATCGCCCCCGACTGCCGGCGGCACCGGTGGGAGGATCGGCGCATGGGCAAGGTCTATCCGGAGATCGATTGTCGACTGCGTGACTTCATCGTGGCCCAGCCGCTTTTCTTCGTGGCCACCGCCCCGTCCGGTGCCGAGGGGCACGTCAACGTGTCGCCCAAGGGCATGCGGGGCACGTTCGTGATCCTCGGGCCGCTCCGGGTTGCCTACCTCGACTATCACGGCAGCGGAGCGGAGACCATCGCCCACCTGCGGGACAACGGCCGGATCACGCTGATGTTCTGCGCCTTCGACGGTCCGCCGAAGATCGTCCGGTTGCACGGTCGGGGCAGCAGCGTCGCGGTGACCGAGGACGCCTTCGCCGATCGGATCGCCGAGTTTCCCGCACCGCCGGACGTGCACGCCGTCCGGGCGGTCATCACGGTCGAGGTGGAGCGCGTCAGTGACTCCTGTGGATACGCGGTGCCGATGATGGACTTCCGGGCCGAACGCGATCTGTTGCTTACCTCACACTCCCGCCGCAGCGCCGACGACCTGGTCGCCTACCGAGCCACCAAGAACGCGGCGAGCATCGACGGCCTGCCGGTCTTCTGACTCGTCAGGGCACCCCGACCACTGCCGTTATCCGTACTGTCGGGTGCCCGACGGCGCAGGCGTGGATAACCAGCGTCGGGCCGTCGTGATGCGTTACGTTGCCGGTCCGCTTGGGTACAAGTCGAGGCACGGCGGGTGAAGATCAACGGTCGAGGGGTACGGCCGGAGCGGGAGGCTGCATGAGCTCGGCCCAGGGGGGCGCTGACATCGGGCCTGCCGCCCTGTCAGGCCGGGAGACCCCTCCGATGCTGGCGGCCGCGTTCGCGGCCGGCGGTGAGATGGGTGAACGGCTGGCCTCCTTCGACTGGTCCTCCAGCCCGCTGGGTGAGCCCGGTCAGTGGCCCCAGCCGCTCTCCACCGCGGTCGGGATGATGCTCGCCTCCAGTGCCCCGATCGTCATGTTCTGGGGCGACGAGCAGTTGGCCTTCTACAACGACGCCTACCGGCCGACCATCGGCGGCAAACACCCGGACGTGATCGGCCAACCGGCCCGCGCGTACTGGGCGGAGACGTGGGCGGTGCTCGGCCCGCTGCTCGACGGCGTCCGGAGCACCGGACGTTCCTACCGGGGCGAGGACCACCCCTTTCTGCTGGACCGGCACGGCTTCGTCGAGCAGACCTACTTCAACGTCTCGTACGACCCGATCCGGGGTGACGACGGCTCGGTCAGTGGCGTGTACTGCATCGTCAGTGAGACGACCGGGCGGGTGCTCGGCGAACGCCGGCTGCGAGCGCTCTCCGAACTGGGCGCCGAGCTGAGCGACATCGGCAGCGCCGCGGAACTGGGCCGGATCGCCGCCGGGGTGCTCGACCGGCACCGGGCGGACCTGCCGTTCGCCCTGATTTACCTGGCCGACCGCGACGGCCAGCTCACCCTCGCCGGTCGTACCGGCGCGACCCCTCCCACCGTCGATGTCACCTCGCAGCTGCTCGCCCGGTTGACCGACGATGGCGCGCCCGTCACCGTCGAGGTGGCCGGTCTGCTCGACGCGTTGCCGGTCGACGCGGCCGACCAGGCCCTCGTGCTGCCGCTCACGGCGAGCAACCAGACGGTCGGCGTGCTGGTCGTCGGCGTGGCCCGCCAGCTGCCGCTCAGCGACGACTACCGCGACTTCCTCGGCCTGGTCGCCGCCCAGATCTCCCGGGCGGTCGCCGCCCAGCGGGCGTACGAGGAGGAGCGGGCCCGGGCCGCCGAGCTGGCCGCGCTGGACCGGGCGAAGACCAACTTCTTCGCCAACGTCAGCCACGAGTTCCGTACCCCGCTGACCCTGGTGCTCGGCCCGTTGGAGGACATGCTGGCCGACCCGGAGCTGCCCGCCACCGAAACCGACCGGCTCAGCATGATGCACCGCAACGCGCTGCGCCTGCTCAAGCTGGTCAACACCGTGCTGGACTTCTCCCGGTTGGAGTCCGGTCGGTTGGCCGCCCGCTATCAGCCCACCGATCTCGCCGGTTACACCGCCCGGCTGGCCAGCACCTTCCGCTCCGCCACCGAGCGGGCCGGGTTGCGGCTGGTGGTGGACTGTCCGCCGCTGCCGACGCCGGTCTTCGTCGACCGGGACATGTGGGAGAAGATCGTCCTCAACCTGGTGTCGAACGCGGTCAAGTTCACCTTCGACGGCGAGATCCGGGTGCGGGTCCAGGCCGTGGAGGGCGCGGCGCGGCTGGAGGTGACGGACACCGGCATCGGCATCGTGCCGGACGAGCTGCCGCACGTCTTCGAACGGTTCCACCGGGTGCCGGGGGCGCGGGCACGCACCCACGAAGGCACCGGCATCGGCCTCGCGCTGGTCCGCGAGCTGGTCGAGATGCACGGCGGTCAGGTCGGGTTGACCAGCCAGGTCGACGGGGGCAGCACCTTCACGGTGACCGTTCCGTTCGGCTCGGCGCACCTGCCGGCGGACCGGGTGGTGGCGTTCGACCCGTTGCCCGTGGGTGAGCCCGAGCAGGCCCGGCTCTTCGTGGCGGAGACCGCGCTGTGGGCCGGTGTCGCGGCGACACCCGAGGTCGCCCGTCAGCCGGCGGCGGGCCCCCCGGCTGGCCGGATCCTGGTCGTCGACGACAACGCCGACCTGCAGGAGCACGTCAGCCGGCTGCTCTCGCCGACCTGGGACGTGGTCACCGCGAACGACGGGCTCGATGCCCTGCCGTTGGCCCGCGAGGGCGGGTTCGACCTGGTGCTCACCGACGTGATGATGCCTCGGCTGGACGGGTTCGGGCTGGTCAGCGCGCTGCGCGCGGACCCGCGTACCCGGCATGTGCCGATCGTGCTGCTCTCCGCCCGCGCCGGCTCCGCGGAGGCCGTCGCCGGCCTCGCCGTCGGCGCCGACGACTACCTCACCAAGCCGTTCTCCGCGCAGGAGTTGATCGCCCGGGTGCGGGCCAACGTGGAGTTGGGCCAGCTGCGCGGGCAGATCATCCGCCGGCTCCGGGCGCTGGCCGACGCGGCGGTGGCGGTGAACACCGCCCGATCCACCGCCGATGTCCTCCAGGTCGCCGCCCGGCACGCGTTGAGCCTCGCCGAGGCGGCGCGGGTGGTGGTCACCGCGGCCGAGGCGCGCTTCGAGGCGGACGGCGGTGGCACCGCTGCCGCCGACCCGTCCTTCGTGGCCGAGCTGACCGGCACCACCGGCCGGCAGCTCGGTGAGCTGCAGGTCTGGCGGGCGGACGGCGACGAGGCGCAGGCCGACGACGCCGCGTTGACCCAGCTGGCCCGGCTGGTCGGGGTGCGGCTGGAGAACGCCCAGCTCTACGAAGCCGAACACCGCATCGCCACCACCCTGCAGCACAGCCTGCTGCCCCGGTCACTGCCCCAGCTGCCCGGCGCGGTGGTGGCCAGCCGTTACCTGCCCGGCAGCGCTGACGTCGAGGTCGGCGGCGACTGGTACGACGCGATCGCGCTGAACCGTGACGAACTGGTGCTGGTCATCGGGGACGTGGTCGGTAAGGGCGTCCGGGCCGCCGCGGCGATGGGGCAGCTGCGCAACGCGCTGCGGGCGTACGTGCTGGAGGGCTTCGATCCGGGTGAGTCGCTGACCCGGCTCAACCGGCTGGTCGGCTCCACCGAGGGCCGATCCTTCGCGACCGTGGTCTGCCTGCTGTTCGACCCCCGCACTGGTCGGCTGCGGTACGCGAGCGCCGGTCACCCGTCCCCACTGTTGATCACCGGAGGCGATGTGGCGTTCCTGCACGACCGGGCGCTCGGTCCACCGGTCGGCGCCCTCTCCGGTGCGACGTACGAGTCGGTCGAGGCCGAGTTGCCGGCCGGCAGTCGACTGCTGCTCTACACCGACGGGCTGATCGAGGACCGTCAGCTCGGCATCGACGCCTCACTGGCCCAGCTCCGCGTGGACGCGGCCACCCCGAGTGAGCACGTGGTGGATCTGATCGACGCGGTGGTCGAGCGGGTCACCGGCCGGCCGCGCCGCGACGACGTGGCGGTCCTCGCCCTGGAGGCGGCGGAGCTGAACCGCTTCGCGCTGCGGCTGCCGGCGGACCCGACCCGGCTCAGCGTGCTGCGCAAGCGGCTGGAGGACTTCCTGGTCGCGCACTCCGTCGGCGAGACTGACCTGTTCGACCTGACCGTCGCCGTCTCCGAGGCCGCCGCCAACGCCATCGAGCACCCGGTCCAACCCGCCGAGGCCACGATCAGTGTGGAGGTGGCCATCGAGGGTCGGACGGTGACGGCCACGGTGCGCGACAGCGGGCAGTGGCGGGAGTCGACCGGCTCCGGCTTCCGGGGTCGCGGTCTGGCCCTGATCAGAGCGCTGGGCGACCTGTCGGTGCGGCGTACCGATGAGGGCACCGAGGTGACGCTGCGCCGTCAGCTGCGAGCCTGACCACGCGCCCGGCGGCGGCCGGGGCGCGCTTCACACGGCTCGACCGAGGACTGTGACGCCGGCCCTAGGCCGGGTCGAGCCAGCTCTGCTCGCCGAGGCCGGAGATCTCCAGCACGCGACGGACCTGCTGGGACGGACGAACGGTGAGCGTGCCGGGAACCTGCTGGGCGAGCCGGACCAGGGCGTGGATGGCGGCCGAGTCGAAGAAGGTGACAGCGCTCAGGTCGAGGGTGATCCTCTCGGCGGGCTCCCGCAGCGCCGTCTGGAGCATCGTGTCCGCGGTCGCCATGTCGACCTCACCGGCCACCACCACGTGGAGGTGATCACCGTCGATCTCCGCGCTGGCGGAGAAGACGGGCGGTGCTCCCCCTTGATCCACGCAGACACCATGGCACAGCGGCCCTGGCAGGGCAACAACCCCCACCGGCCGGCCGTGGCGCCCGTCACCAGCGGTCCCGGCGATAGGCTTACGGCATGACCGTCCGCCCGCCGCTGACACCAGGCACGCTCTCCCCGATGCGACCGGTGCCATCCCAGATCGCCCGACCGGAGTACGTGGGCAAGAAGCGCCCACAGGAGTGGCGGGGCTCGCACGTGCAGACGCCGGAGACCATCGAGAAGATGCGCGTCGCCAGCCGGCTCGCCGCCCAGGCGACCCAGCTTGCCGGCGAGCACTGCAAGCCGGGCGTGACCACCGACGAGATCGACAAGGTGGTGCACGAGTTCCTCTGCGACCACGGCGCGTACCCGTCGACGCTGGGCTACAAGGGCTTCCCGAAGTCCTGCTGCACCAGCCTCAACGAGGTCATCTGCCACGGCATCCCGGACACCACCGTTCTGCAGGACGGCGACATCATCAACGTCGACGTGACCGCGTACATCGGTGGGGTGCACGGTGACACCGACGCCACCTTCTGCGTCGGCGAGGTCAGCGAAGAGGCCCGGCTGCTGGTCGAGCGGACCCACGAGGCGATGATGCGCGGCATCCGCGCGGTCGCCCCGGGCCGCCAGATCAACGTCGTGGGCCGGGTCATCGAGTCGTACGCCAAGCGGTTCGGCTACGGCGTGGTCCGCGACTTCACCGGCCACGGCATCGGCGAGGCCTTCCACAGCGGTCTGTACGTGCCGCACTACGACAGCCCGCGCCCCACGGACATCATGGAGCCGGGCATGACGTTCACCATCGAGCCGATGATCACCCTCGGCACCTACCAGTACGACATGTGGGACGACGGGTGGACCGTGGTCACCAAGGACCGGAAGTGGACGGCGCAGTTCGAGCACACCATCGTGGTGACCGATGACGGCCACGAGATCCTGACCCTTCCGTGAGCGCGAGGAACGCAGCGAAGCGGAGTCCCGCAGTCGCGAACGAAAGGCAGGCGCCGTGACCGACACCCCAGCGGCGCTGCGCGAGGCGCACCACGCGGACGTCTCCGGCGGCTGGCTGCGCCCGGCCGTCTTCGGCGCGATGGACGGCCTGGTCACCAACATCGCCCTGATCGCGGGCGTCGGCGGCGGCGGGGTGTCGCCCCGCAACATCGTGCTCACCGGCACCGCCGGCCTGGTGGCAGGTGCGATCTCGATGGGGCTCGGCGAGTACACCAGCGTGCGCTCCGCCAACGAGCAGGTCGCCGCCGAGGTGGCAAAGGAGCGACGGGAACTGGAACGGCACCCCGAGGCGGAGGCTCGGGAGCTGGCCGACGCGTGGGTGGCCCGGGGCCTGCCCCGGGACCTCGCCACCCAGGTCGCCGAGGCGGTGCGGCGCGACCCGGAGGAGGCGCTGCGGGTGCACGTCCGCGAGGAGTTGGGTGTCGACCCCGACGACCAACCCAGCCCGTGGGCTGCGGCGATCTCGTCGTTCCTGTTCTTCTCGGTCGGTGCCCTGATCCCGCTGTTGCCGTACCTGCTCGGCGCCACCGAACTCTGGCTGACCCTCGCCGTCGGCGGGCTCGGGCTGTTTGCCGCCGGTGCCGTGGTGGCGCGCTTCACCAACCGTCCCTGGTGGACCAGCGGGCTGCGCCAGCTGCTGCTGGGCGCCGCGGCGGCCGGCGCCACCTACCTGATCGGCTCGCTGATCGGCGTACCGGGCGGGCTGTGACGCGCCTCAGAGGCTGAGCAGCTCGTCGACAGTGCCGTCGACCGCACGACCACGGGCGGCCAACTCCTCGGCCTGCCGGGCCAACACCACACCCACCTCGGTCATGTCCGCGCCGGCCAGCCCGGTGCGCCGCACCGCGTCCCCGGGGTCACGGAAGTAGGTGCGACTCAGCAGGCCGGTCACCGTGGCCGCGGCCAGCCGGGCCTCACCGAGCATCAACAGAGCCTGATCGGTCTCGTACCACTCGGCGAGCCGGGCCGCCCGGGAGTGCGCCGCGCTGCCCCTGTACCACGCCTGTCGGGCCGCGGTGCTGAACTCCGCCGGCCGGGCCCGGGCCAGCCTCCCCAGGTGCTCGTCGCGCAGCGTCCGCATCCAACCCGTCGGATCGTGCAACGCCTGCGTGGTGACGTACCGGTCGGCGGTCAGCGGCCAGAGCGGGGAGAGCACCCGGGCCTGGGCCAGGTAGTCGTCGGCGGCGGCCACGGTCAGATCGACGAGCACCCCGTCCACCCGCCGGGTCGCCGGAGGCGGCCCCGTCCCGGGTCGATAGGTGACCACCAGCATCCCCGCCTCGCGGTCCCCGCCGCCGTCGTCGTCACCGTGCGCCAGCGGCCCGTGCACCGCGATCGCGAGCACATCGGCCGGGAACCGCCGCCGGACCGCCTCGGCGACCCGTTCCGCGACCGTCCACCGTCGATCGTCGAGACCCCGGCCGACACTGGACTGTTCAACCACGGGTCCGCCTTTCGCTACCGACCGTCAGCCTAGCCAGCCGATGGCTGGCTGTCGGGTGCGCCGCGCCCGGTCGGGGCCAGCCGGAAGATGTGGATCTCCCGGCCGCCGGCGCGCTGCACGTACGTCCGGTACGCGGGCCACTCGGTGACCAGGAGCTGCCACAACCGGTCCCGTTCGGCGCCGGAGGCCCGCTCGGCCCGCACCGCGACCCGCCGGCCCTTCACGTCCACCTCGGCGGCGGGGTCGGCGAGCAGGTTCATCGCCCAGCCGGGGTGGTGGGTCTGCCCCCAGTTGGAGCCGATAACCACGTACGCGTCGCCGTCCGGCACGTAGACCAGCGGATTGCTGCGAGGTTTGCCGGAGCGGCGGCCGGTCGTGGTGATCACCAGGGACGGGATCAGGCCGAGCGCGACCACCCGCCCCCGGGTGAGGCGACCGACCACCCGGTCGGCGGGGACCAGTAGACGTGCGGCCGCGCCGAACCACCGATGATGACCGACCCGACGGGTGATGTTTCCCAGCACTGACACGCCGATCAGTCTGCCGGCTGCCCGGCCCCGGCGGCACCCCTGCGCGGTCCTCTTTCGGCACCCGCGGAGCAGTCAGTCCAGCCGCCGTTCGATCGGTAGCCGGGCCCGGGTGAACAGGCCCGCCCCGAGCATCGCCACCACCGGCACCAGCACCAGGACCCCGAGCGCGGGCCACGGCACCAGGAAGGGGTACGGGTCGGGCGCCGGCCAGTCGCCGGCGTACTGCCGGTTCACCGACACCAGCACGATCGCGGCGGTGCCGAGCCCGGCCACGATGCCGAGCACCGAACCGAGACCGGCGATGACCCCGGCCTGGCAGATCGCCAGCAGCCGGCGTACCGCCGGGGCCGCGCCGACGGCCGCCAGAGTGGTCAGCTCGGCACGCCCCTCGGCGGCCGCGAGCGCGGTGGCGATCCCGGCCGCCCCCACCGTGATCAGCCCGGCCGCCGCAGCGAGCAGCAGAAGCAGCGGTGAGACGTCGGGCGGAGCGCCGCCGTGCTCCACGGTCAGCGAGAACGTCCCGTAGGAGCGCAGCGCCGCGGTGAACCGCGCCTGTTGTTCCTCGCCGGGCGGCGTCGTGCTGCCGACCACCCAGCCGGCCGGGGACCAGCTCAGACCGAGTTGTCGGGCCGCGGTGGTGGACAGCAGCAGGCGGGAGAGACCGGCCGCCTGGGGGAGCGCGTACCCCGGCAGGTCGCGGACGGTGGTCGGCGCGTCCGGGTTCGCGTCCGTGCTGAAGACGCGGACGGTCACCAGGCCGTCGTGCAGGTAGCGCGGGTCCGTCACCACCACGCCACCGGCACGCAGCACCGCCGTGGCGGCGGCGGTCGTCGTCGGGTCGGCGCCGGTGAGAAGTGGCAGCGCGGTGCCGTCGTCCACTCCGGGCTGGACGTAGCCGCCGTAGTAGTCCACCTCTGGGATCTGGCAGCGGGGGTCGGCCCGCGCCTGCTGGCGGTGTGCGGCGGGGAGGCGGTCGCCGGGCTGCCACGGACAGGCCTTGCTCGGCGGGAGGACGGGCGCGACGTCGCAGTAACGGGCGCCCGTCGGGTCGCAGTTGGGCGTGTTCACGGTCGCGACCGCGTCGACCCCCAACTGGTCCCGGGCCGCGGCGGTGACCTGCGCCAGGGTGGGCTGCCCGTCCGGCCGGTTCGCGTACACCAGCAGGTGGCCGGTCGGCAGCGCCGGCCGGTAGGCGCGCGCGTCGCGGGCGCCGTCGCTGGCCAGGTATCCGCCGAGGGCCACGCTGCTGGCGACGGCGGCCATCACGGCGCAGATGGCCGGTGCCGCGGCGGCCCGGTTGCGGCTGGCGTCGCGCAGCGCGATCCGTGGTGCCAGCGGCAACACCCGGCCCAGGCGGGCCAGCGCCCCGAGCAGCGTGGGCGTGCAGCACACCAGACCCAACTCACCCAGGATCAGCCCGGTGAGGATCACCGCCGGGGAGGTCCGGGTGGCGCCGAACGCCGCCAGCCCCGCCCCGCCGAGCACCAACGCCAACCCGACCGTCAACCAACGGCCCTGGGACGCCGGTGGGGTGCGTCGTCCGGCGAGCCCGGCGCTGACGTCCTGCCGGGCGGCGGTCCAGGCCGGCGCCAGCGCGGCGAGCACCCCGGCCAGCACCGCGACGCCACCGAGCAGCACCAGCGCTGTCGGCCAGCAGCGGTAGCCGCCGAAGCGGGCGCCGAAGACGTACTGCTCCATCAGCGGTCGACCGGCGAACGCCGCGCCGACGCCGACCAGCAGGCCGGCGGCGGCGCCCAGCAGGCCCAGCACCACGCCGTCAGCCAGCACGACCCGGCGCAGCTGGGCGGCGTCGCCACCCGCCACCGCGACCAGCGCCAGATCCCGTCGTCGACGACGGATACCGACGGCGAAAGCCGGCCCGACCAGCAGGACGACCTCCAGCAGCCCGAGGCCCGCGATCAGGACGCCGGTGCTCAGGTCGTTGGCGTCGCTCGGCCCGATCAGGCCGAACCCCGTCCGGTCCGTTCCGGTCCGCGCACCGACCGGGTGACGCGCGGTGACCACCACCCCCCGGTCGTTGAGTCGGGAGACCAGCGCGGCGTCCACCGGTGCGGGCAGGTCCGCCAGCCAGACGGCGTCCGGCTGCGGGCCGGTCGCCCCCACGGCACCCGGGTGCAGCGCGACGACCGGCCCGAGGTCGTCGGGAAACTCGACCACCCCTACAACGGTGTACGCCCGGCTCCCGTCGGCGGTGGCCACGGCATGGCCGAGGCGCAGGTCCAGGCGGCGCAGCGCGGCCGGACTGACCGCGACCTCACCGGGCTGCCGTGGCGGCCGGCCGGCTCGGAACCGCACCAGCCCGCGGGCCAACGGGTCGGTGAGGTCGAGCACCCGCCCGTTGACGACCTCGTCGCGGCGCGGGCCGCGCAGCGTCAACGGAACGCGCCGATGCACCTCGGTGACCCGGCTCCCCGGCCCCAGCAGGGCGGTCATCTGCGCGGCGGTGACCCGCGCGGGGGCCTCGCCGTCCGGTATGTACCAGCCCTCACCCCACTCGTTCTGCTCGACCGGGCTGCTGGCGATCCACTGCAACTCCGCGTCGGCCACCCCGAGCCGGCGGTCGACGCGTTCGCCCGGGGTCAGCTCGGCCATGTCGTAGCTGGCCGCCAGGAAGGCCAGCGCCGCGACCGGCAGGGCGATCATCGCGAGCACCAGCGCGGTGCGCCCCCGGGAGCGGCGTGACTCCCGCCGGGCGATCCGCAGCGCCGCTCGCCAGGAGCCGGTCAGCTCGGCGAACCGCCGTCGCCCGACCGGAGCGGGCCGCGCGACCGGCCGCCGCGTCGCGGTGTCGGCCCGAGCGGGGGCCCGCGGTGGCCGACGGATGGTCACCGGTCGCTGCCGGTCAGTAACTGATCGACGTTGCCCAGCGGTGCCGTGGTGTCGACCAGGACGCCGTCGCGGAGGAACACCACCCGGTCGGCCCAGCCCGCGTGCCGCGCCTCATGGGTGACCAGCACCCCGGCGGCCCCCGCGTCGATCCGGCGGCGCAGCAGGTGCAGCACCGCCTCGCCGGTCTGCGAGTCCAGGGCCCCGGTGGGCTCGTCGGCGAGCACCAGCCGGCGCTCACCCACCAGCGCGCGGGCGATGGCCACCCGCTGTTGCTGCCCGCCGGAGAGCTGGTCGGGGAAGCGGTCACCCAGTGCGGGCATGCCCACCTCGGTGAGTGCCGCGCTGGCCAGCGCGCGGGCGCGGCGTCCGCTGGTGCCGTCGAGCTCCAACGGGAGTGCCACGTTCTCCAGTGCGCTCAGACTGCCCAGCAGGTTGAGCTGCTGGAAGATGTAGCCGATCCGGCGGCGGCGCAGCTGGGCCAGCCCGCGGCGGTCCAGTGCCCCCAGCGGTTGCCCCTCGACCCGGACCTCGCCGCCGGTGGGTCGGTCCAACCCGCCGGCGAGCGCCAGCAGGGTCGATTTGCCGGAGCCGGACGGCCCCATCACGGCGACCAACTCGCCGGGCCGGACGACCAGGCTGACACCGCGCAGCGCGTGCACCGCGGCCGGCCCGGTTCCGTGGGTCCGGTGGACGGCGCGTAGCTCCAGCACCGCGTCGTCCGACCCGCTCACCGTCGTGCCTCCTCGCCGGCCCATCGCGCCGCGTCATCCGCGTCGACGTCGCTGGGCGGGGGAACGGGAGGCGCCGGGCCGCTGGGTTGGTGTCGAACCAGACTGGTCTCGCAGTGGTCCAGCCAGCGCACCTCCGCCTCGGCCTGGAACACCATCGAATCCAGCACGAGACGCCACGGGAGGTCCTCCGGCCGGTTGCTGCCGTACTTCAATCGGGTCAACTCCTGCAGGGCCCGCATCGTCGCGCTGCGTTGGGCCTGCACCACCGACCGGACGTCGACCCCGGGGGTGGTGAGCGCCAGCGCCAGCTTGATCGCCAGCTCGTCGCGGGGCCGGTCGGTACGGCTGATCGGGGTGGCGAACCACAGCGCCAGGTCCGCCCGGCCGGCGTCGGTGATCTCGTACGGGCGCTGCCCGGCCTCGCTCTCCGGCAGCGGGCGCACCAGACCGTCCCGTTCCAGCCGGGACAGCGTGGTGTAGACCTGCCCGATGTTCAGCGGCCAGGTCGAGCCGGTCGACTCCTCGAACGCGGCGCGCAGCTGGTAGCCGTACATCTGGCCGCGTTCGAGCAGGGCGAGCAACCCGTGACGGATGGACATGGCAACGGAGTATGCATACCTGGTATGCGGACTGCAACCGGAGCAGACCGGTTCAGGTCGGGCGTCCGGGAAACGGGACGGTCAGCGGGGTCGATCCGGCCGTCTTCCGCCACCGGGTGGCCCGCACGGCGTACTCGACCAGGGCGGCCAGCGCCTGGTCCCGGTCGGCGCCGGTGGTGGACGCCAGGGCGGCCCGCCAGTGTGCGGCGGTGCGCTCCTCCACCTCGGCGGCGAGCCGCAGGGCGCTCGCCCGGTCGGTCACGGGGAACGGCAGCGCGTACCCGGCGCGGTCCGGCGGGACGACACCGCCGGCCGTGGTGAGCTGCACCACCAGCGCGTCGCGTCGGCGGCGATGCGCCGCCTCCGCCTGGCGTGCCGCGTCCCGCGCCGCTCCGGTGAGCCGGACGCCGATGCGTCCGTAGGCGTAGATGGCCGCGTACTCGGCGGACAGGGCGGAGGTGAGCGCCTCCCCGGCGGACGGCTGCCTCACTTCAGTGCCTCCTGGTGGGTCGCCCGGGCGGCGACGATCGATCCGAGCAGTGCGGCCCGTTCCGCGGGTGCCGCGGCGCAGGCGGCGGTGGCGGACTGTTGGGCGGTCTTCTCCAGCGCCCGCAGGGCGGCGCGCGCGCCGTTCGAGTCGGCGGCCGGTGGGGTGGTCGGGGCGACGGAGGCCGCCGAGGGCACCGTTACGCCGATCACGCGGGCCAGCTCGGTGGCGTGCGCGGTGTGCGCCTCGGCGATCGGGTTGAGCCGGTCGGCGAGATCGGGATGCGCGGTCGCGCTGGCCCGGTACGCGGCGGCCAGCGCGAGCGACTCGTCCACCATCGGCCGCAGCGGGTCGGGCGGTGGGGCTGGTTGGTCGTCGCGGTCGAAAAGATCACAGCCGGTCAGCGGCGTCACGGCGCCACCGAGCACCAGTAGCGCCCCGGCACTCAGGAGCTTTCGCCGGGAATGTCCGGATGTTTGGTCGCGCTGTGTCGTTCTGCCGATCCCCACCGGCCAAGTCAACACCATGTGCGTCGGTCCGGGGGTCACCGGCGTCGGTGCGCCGCCCGGTCCGCCGCCGGGCAGGCGCGTTACGCTCTGCGCAACCACCGGCGTGTCCACTCCGGTGGCGTGCCGGCATGGCGGGACGACTGTCCCCGTCGACCAGGGAGAGGGTGCGGAGATGACGCAGCGTGGCCGTGCCACCAGGCCGACGGGTCGACCCCGCGACGCCGCGGGTCCCCGCGACGCCGCGGGTCCCCGCGGCGGCGGCGGTGACCTCGCCGCGCGGCGGGCCCGACTGCGGGCCGTGATCGAGCCGGTGGTCAACGACGCCGGTTACGACCTGGAGGATTTGTCGGTTTCCCGGGCCGGCCGCCGGCACGTGGTGCGGGTGATGGTGGACAAGGACGGCGGGATCGACCTGGACGCCGTAGCGGACGTCTCCCGCGCGGTCTCGGCCGCGCTGGACGCCGCGGAGGAGACCGGTGGCGACATCGTCGCCGGCGAGTACCAGCTGGAAGTCAGCTCGCCCGGCGTGGACCGGCCCCTCACCCTGCCCCGCCACTGGCGGCGCAACGTGGGCCGACTGGTCAAGGTCACCGTCCGGGGCGCGGTCGCGTTGCCCGGCCAGCGTGGCGAGCAGCCCGCCGGTGACCGTCAGCTGACCGGCCGGGTGGTCGCGACCGACGACGAGGGCGTGCACCTGGAGACCGACGACGGCCGTGCCGCCTGGGCGTACGCCCAGCTGGGCCCCGGCCGCGTGCAGGTCGAGTTCACCCGGCTCGCCGAGCTCGGTGAGCCGGACGACGAGTTCGACGACGCGGACGATTCCGACGAGTTCGACGACGCGGACGATTCCGACGAGATCGACGATTCAGACGACATCGACGACGAAGATGATGTGGAGGACGAGGAGAGGTGAACATCGACCTCGCGGCGCTGCGCGCACTCGAGCGCGAGCGGGAGATCCCGTTCGACACGATTCTCGCGGCGATCGAGACCGCGTTGCTGACCGCCTACCGGCACACCGACGGGGCCGAGCCGTACGCCCGGGTGGAGATCGACCGCAAGTCGGGCGCCGCCCTGGTGTACGCGCAGGAGATGGACTCCGACGGCGGCCTGGTGCGGGAGTGGGACGACACCCCGCACGACTTCGGCCGGATCGCCGCCATGACCGCCAAGCAGGTGATCCTCCAGCGGTTGCGGGAGGCCACCGACGAGGTGCACTTCGGTGAGTACGTGGGCCGCGAGGGTGACCTGGTCACCGGCGTGGTGCAGGCGCACGAGACGCGGACCGAGAAGGGCATCGTCAGCGTCGACCTGGGCAAGCTGGAGGGCGTGCTGCCGCAGTCCGAGCAGGTGCCTGGTGAGCGGTACGCGCACGGTGAGCGCGTCCGCTGTGTGGTGGTGCATGTGGCCAAGGGCATGCGCGGGCCGCAGATCACCCTGTCCCGGTCGCACCCGGCGCTGGTGAAGAAGTTGTTCGCCCTGGAGGTGCCGGAGATCGCCGACGGCACCGTGGAGATCGGCGCGATCGCCCGTGAGGCGGGCCATCGCACGAAGATCGCCGTCCGCTCCACCACCCCTGGTGTGAACGCCAAGGGCGCCTGTATCGGCCCGATGGGTCAGCGGGTGCGGGCCGTGATGAGCGAGCTGCACGGTGAGAAGATCGACATCATCGACTGGTCGGACGACCCGGCCACCTTCGTCGGCAACGCGTTGTCGCCGGCCAAGGCGTTGCGGGTCGAGGTGGTCGACCTGGCCGGTCGGGCCGCCCGGGTGACCGTTCCCGACTTCCAGCTCTCGCTCGCGATCGGTCGGGAGGGGCAGAATGCCCGACTCGCGGCCCGATTGACCGGTTGGCGGATCGACATTCGCTCCGATGCGGAGCAGGCCTCGCCGGCGGCGCGTGGGGTAACTGATCACGTGCGGGAGCCGGGCGGCGCGATCTCGGGCAGCTAGGGGTAGACTTCTTCCAGTGGTACGACGCACAACGCCGGAACGCACCTGTGTGGGTTGTCGGCAACGTGCGCCGGCCAGCGAATTGCTGCGGATCGTCGCGGTCAGGGACGAGGCTGGTCACAGCCTCCGGCCTGATCCGCTCCGCAGGCTGCCGGGTCGGGGAGCGAACATGCACCCGGATCCGGCCTGCTTCGCGCTGGCGGTGCGGCGCCGCGCCTTTGGGCGTGCGCTGCGCATCACCGAGGTCCTCGACCACGGTGTGCTGGCGGAGCACGTCGATGCGCCAACCACTACGTCCGGTCAGCCCGACCGGGCGAGGGTCGCTAGCAGGGTAGGACGACCGACATGAGCACACGATGAAGTCCCTGAAATGACCAGGCTTCAAGTGCACGAGTGAGGTCGCTGCGGGTGCTGCCCGCACGACCTCGGAGTGAGGAGTGCAGTGGCAGGCAAGGCCCGCGTACACGAGCTTGCAAAAGAGCTCGGGGTCGAGAGTAAGACCGTTCTCGCCAAGCTGAAGGAAATGGGCGAGTTCGTGAAGTCCGCGTCCAGCACCGTCGAGGCGCCCGTCGCCCGGCGGCTGCGTAACGCATTCGTCGCGTCCGCCGGGGCCCCGGCTCCGGCCGCCCCGTCGGCGCCCGCGTCGACGCCGGCTTCAACCCCGACCCCGACGCCAACCCCGACCCCGGGCGCGCCCCGGGTCTCGGCCAAGCCGATGCCGCCTCGGCGGCCGGCCGCGCCGGCACCCGGTCCGAAGCCCAAGGGTCCGGTGCCCGGTGCGCCGCAGTCGGCGACCCCGGTCGCCAAGCCGGCGAGTGCCCACGACATCGAGGTGGCGGCCGCGGAGGCGCGTGCCGCCGCGCTGAAGGCTGAGCAGGAGGCCGCGGTCAAGGCCGCGCAGGCCGCCCGCCAGCAGCAGCGGGAGAATCCCGTTCGTCGGGAGCCTCCGGCAGACGGCGCCAACCGTCCCGGCCCTCGGCCGGGTCCCGCGGCGATGCCGCCCCGTCCCGGTTCGCCGGCAGCTCGTCCGAGCACGCCGGCTCCCGGTCCGGGTGCCCGGCCGGGCGGTCGTCCGCCGGCGCGCGGCGCCGGTAACAACCCGTTCGGCATTCAGGGTGGCCAGCAGCAGCGGCCTCCGGCCGCCGGTGCGGGTGGCCCTCGGCCCAACACCCCGGCGGGCATGCCGCCGCGGCCCAGCCCGAACTCCATGCCGCCGCGGCCCAGCCCGGCGTCCATGCCGAGCCAGCGGCCGGCTGCCGGTCGCCCGGGTCCCGGTGGGGCTGGTCGTCCCGGTGGCGGCGCAGGCCGTCCCGGTGGCGGTGGCGGTGGCGGCTTCCGTGGTGGTCCTGGCGGCGGCGCCGGTGGCGGCGGCGGTTACCGAGGCGGCCCTGGTGGCGGCGCGGGTGCCGGCGGTGGCGGTGGCTACCGTGGCGGTCCCGGCGGCGGTGCGGGTGCTCCCGGTGGCGGTTTCCGTCCGGGTGGTCCGGCCGGTGGCGGCGGTCGTCCGGGTGCCGGTGGTCGTGGCCGTGGCGGCGGTGCCGCGGGTGCCTTCGGGCGTCCGGGTGGCCGGCCGACGCGCGGTCGCAAGTCCAAGAAGCAGCGCAGACAGGAGTTCGACAACCTGTCGGCTCCGACCATGAGCTCGGGTGCTCCCCGGGGTCAGGGTCAGGTCGTCAGGCTCTCCCGTGGCGCGTCGCTGTCGGACTTCGCCGACAAGATCAACGCCAACCCGGGTTCGCTGGTCCAGGAGATGTTCAACCTGGGCGAAATGGTCACCGCGACCCAGTCCTGTTCTGACGACACCCTGCAGCTGCTGGGTGAGCACCTGGGCTTCGACATCCAGATCGTCAGCCCGGAGGACGAGGACCGCGAGCTGCTCGCGCAGTTCAACATCGACCTCGACGCGGAGGTGGCCGAGGAGCGTCTGGTCAGCCGTGCGCCGGTGGTGACCGTCATGGGTCACGTCGACCACGGTAAGACCAAGCTGCTCGACGCCATCCGTAAGGCGAACGTCGTGGCCGGTGAGGCGGGTGGCATCACCCAGCACATCGGTGCGTACCAGGTGCACGTTCCGCACGATGGTGTGGACCGTGCGGTGACCTTCATCGACACCCCGGGTCACGAGGCGTTCACCGCCATGCGTGCTCGTGGTGCCCAGGTGACGGACATCGTGATCCTGGTCGTCGCGGCCGACGACGGCGTGATGCCGCAGACCATCGAGGCGTTGAACCACGCCAAGGCGGCCGACGTGCCGATCGTGGTCGCGGTCAACAAGGTCGACAAGCCGGAGGCCAACCCGGACAAGGTCCGCCAGCAGCTGACCGAGTACGGCCTGGTCGCCGAGGAGTACGGCGGCGAGACCATGTTCGTCAACGTGGCGGCCAAGCCCGGCATCGGCATCGAGGAACTGCTCGAGGCCGTCCTGCTGACCGCCGACGCGTCGCTGGAGCTGACCGCTCCGATCGACGGGCCGGCGCAGGGTGTGGCCATCGAGGCGCACCTGGACAAGGGCCGCGGTGCGGTGGCGACGGTGCTGGTGCAGAAGGGCACCCTGCGGGCGGGCGACTCGATCGTCGCCGGTGGGGCGCACGGCCGGGTCCGGGCCATGCTCGACGAGAACGGCAACCAGCTCTCCGAGGCTGGGCCGGCGCGTCCGGTGATGGTTCTGGGTCTGACCGCGCCGCCCGGTGCGGGTGACACCTTCCTCGCCGCGGCGGACGACCGCACGGTGCGGCAGATCGCCGAGCAGCGACAGGCACGGCGGCGGGCGGCGGCATTCGCCAACTCCCGTGGTCGGGCCACCCTCGAGACGCTCATGGAGCAGCTCAAGGAGGGCGAGAAGACCTCGCTCAACCTCATCCTCAAGGGCGATGTCTCCGGTTCGGTGGAGGCTCTGGAGGACGCGCTGTTCAACCTCGACATCCCCGAGGAGGTCCAGCTCAAGGTCCTCGACCGGGGCGTCGGCGCGATCACCGAGAGCAACGTCATGCTCGCGAGCGCCTCGTCCGAGCCGGTCACGATCATCGGCTTCAACGTGCGGGCCTCGAACAAGGTCCGTGAGATGGCCGACCGCGAAGGCGTGGAGATTCGGTACTACACCGTCATCTACCAGGCCATCGAGGAGATCGAGGCAGCGCTCAAGGGCCTGCTCAAGCCGGAGTACGAGGAGGCCGAGCTGGGCACCGCGGAGATCCGCGATGTCTTCCGCTCGTCCAAGATCGGCAACATCTCCGGTTGCATCGTCCGGTCGGGCGTCATCCGACGCAACGCGAAGGCTCGCCTGCTTCGGGACGGGACGGTCGTGGCGGACAACCTCACGATCACCTCGCTCAAGCGGTTCAAGGACGACGCCACCGAGGTCCGCGAGGGCTTCGAGTGCGGTCTGACCCTGGGTGGTTACAACAACGTCCAGGTCGGCGACGTCATCGAGACCTTCGAGATGCGGGAGAAGGTTCGCGCCTGATCCGGCAGTGACACGCTGATCAAGGGGTTTACGCCGAACGGCGTAAACCCCTTGATCATGCGGGGCGGGTTGGCGGTATCGTCCGGGGCGATGTTCACCGGAACCGCGGTCTTCGACCTGCTGCTGCCGGGCGACTCCCGGTCGCTCAAAGCCAAGAGATCATATGTACGGCCGATCGTTGCGGCGCTGCGCCGTTTCGAGGTGTCGGCCGCCGAGGTGGGTGCGCTGGACCTGCATGGTCGAGCGCAGCTCGCGGTGGCCGTGGTGGCCGCCGAGACAGCGCACGTCCGCGAGGTGCTCGACTCCTGTGAGCGCCTGGTGGCCGCTCGCCCCGAGGTCGAGTTGCTGTCGGTCCGTCGCCGGCTCTACGGCGTGGACGACGACTGACCATGGTGCCGGCTGTGCCGGGTGACCGGCGCGGCCACGAAGGTAGTGTTCGAGATGTTGGCCGGTCGACCGGCGGCCTGCGGGCCGCCGGGTCGACCGGGAGCAGGACGCCGTGGAGGTGGCGAGATGTCTGATCCGGCCAAGGTACGCCGGCACGCGGAACGGGTGCGTGAGCTGGTCGCGTCGGTGGTGCGGAGCCAGATCAAGGACCCGCGGCTCGGGATGATCACCATCACCGATGCCCGGATTACCGCTGACCTGCGCGACGCGACGGTCTTCTACACCGTGCTCGGTGACTCGGTGGCCCAGGCGGACACCGCGGCGGCGCTGGAGAGCGCCAAGGGGCTGCTGCGCAGCACGGTCGGCAAGGCGCTCGGGCTGCGCCACTCGCCGACCCTCACGTTCGTCCTCGACGACGTGCAGGACCAGGTCAAGCACATCGACGACCTGCTCGCCGCCGCCCGCAACGCCGATGCCGAGGTGCAGCGGCTCGCCGCCCAGGCGAAGTACGCGGGCGAAGCCCAGCCGTACCGGGTGGACGACGACACCGACGAGGCGGACGAGGCCTCCGACGCCAAGGAGACCCCGCGGGGTGGGGAAACGCGGTGACCAGCACCGCCAACGCCCCGCTCGCCGGGGCAGCCGGGCTCGGTCCGGCCGAGGCGGACTGGGCTGCGGCCGAGGCGTTGGTGCGGGCTATCCCACCGACCGGCCGCACCCTGCTGATCTGCCACGTCAACCCGGACGGTGACGCGCTGGGCAGCATGCTCGGCTTCGGTCTGGGCCTGCGGCAGCTCGGCGTACGCGACGTGCAGGCCACCTTCCCCGGGCCACCGGAGGTGCCGGAGCCGTTCCGTGGGTTGCCCGGCCTGGATCTGCTGGTCCCGGCGGACGCCGCCGAGCCGGCGCCCGATCTGGTGATCTGCTTCGACGCGGCGAGCGTGTCGCGCCTCGGCGAGCTGGCCGGGCGGTTGTCGACGGCGGGTGCGGCGCTGGTGCTCGACCACCATGCCTCCAACCCCGGTTTCGGCACGGTCAACCTGGTCGATCCGAGTGCGGCGGCCACGTCGGTCGTGGCCGAACAGTTGCTGGCCCGGCTCGGGGTGGTTGTGGGTCCGGCCATCGCCGAGTGCCTCTACGTGGCGCTGACGACGGATACCGGCTCGTTCCGGTTCGAGGCGACCACGCCGGCCGTGCATCAGATGGCTGCCCGGTTGCTGGCGACCGGCATCTCGCCCGGTGACATCTCCCGGCGGGTCTTCGACACCCGGCCCTTCGGCGCGGTCCGTCTCTTCGGCGAGGTGCTCGGCCGGGCCCGGCTGGAGCCGTCCGCCGCCGGGGGTCGAGGGTTGGTGTGGACCTTCGCCACGCTGGACGACCTGGCCCGGCACGACCAGCGACCGTACGTGCTGGAAGCGCTGATCGACTCGGTGCGCTGCACCGCCGAGGCGGATGTGAGCTGTGTGGTGAAGCAGACCAGGCCCGCCGAGTGGGCGGTGTCGATGCGCAGCAAGGGCGCGGTGGACGTCAGTCGGGTCGCGGTAGCGCTGGGCGGTGGCGGGCACACGTTCGCGGCTGGTTTCACCGGTCGGGGCAGCGTCGAGCAGGTGGTCGAGTCGATCCGTGGTCAGCTGGACGCGGCGCTGATCGGCTGACGCCCTCGGGCGTCATCGATCCGTTGGTCTGGAAGATCAGGGTCAGCTCCGGGGAGTGTTGGCCTTCCCGCGCTCCGTGAGACCGGGAAGAATTGCGGGATGGAGCAGCCGCACGACCTCACCGTGGAGGCCCCCCGCGCCTGGGACCGGCCCGCCGTCTCCGTTCCCGTCATCGTCTGCCTGTCGCTCGTCGGTGGCCGGTTCGCGTCCTTCTCCACGGAGGCGAATCTGTTCACCCTCGGCACGGGTGGGGTGCTGATCTGGCTCGGTCTGAGCAACCGGGTGCCGCGCCGGCCCGCGCCGCGCCGGCTGGGCGCTGGGGCGGCCTGGTGGGCGGTGCCGGTGGTGGTGTTCGGCGTCTTCGAGGGCGTGACCTTCGTGCTGGCTGCCGGCGATGATTTTCCCACCTTCTCCCGGCTGGCCGACCCCTTGCTGGAGGATCATCTGACCCGCTCGGCGGCTTGGTTCGCCTGGTTGGCCGCCTTCTGGGGTTTGGTGCGGCGATGATGCGAGCGCTCGCGATCGGCGGTTTCCTCACCGCGCTGGTCCTCTTCGCGGTGGTCGAGTGGATGGCCCGGCGGGAGGGGTCCCGGATCCCCACCCTGGGCGAGGTCTGCGCGTACGTGATGCGCTATGAGGTCGGCTCGGTGCCGGTGGGCCGGATCGGTCTGTTCGGGTTCTGGTGGTGGCTGGGCTGGCACTTTCTGGCCCGCTGAGCTGGGTTGCCGACCGTCCAAATGGCGGGAACCGTAAGCAGTATGTGGACCTGAACGATAACTTGGGAGAGGGCCGGCGCCGCCTGGCGGTGCAGGTCACGGGCGGTGGTGCCACACCCTGTGCCGCCTCCCTCCAGGGTCGGACCGACCCGGGCTCACGCTGCCCAGCCGGCTGCTCCGGTAACCCCGGACCGCCGTGGGGCGCTCAGCACGACCGCCCGTGAGGGCCGCCGCGCGTCGGCGGCTCGCGCCCTGGAAGAGGAGCGCCACCATGCCGAACAAGCCCAAGCCCGAGACCACCACAGACGACGCCCGCGAGCAGGCCCGCCGCGCGCTGCAGACGTCGATGGACACCCGTCAGTGACCCACCTCGACCGGTGGTGACGCCGCCGACGTGCCACGCCGGCAGCGTCACCATCCGTCCGGCTCTGCTGCCCTGATTCGATCACGGTCCGCCGTGGCCGGCCGGTGTCGGCTCCCCTGCCGGCCCTCAGTGGCAATCGTTCAGGACAGGAACTTGTCCAGTGCCGCCTCGATGGTGCCGGAGTCCGGTGCCGCGTACGCCCTCATGGTGGTCTTGTCGTACGAGATGAAACTTGGGCACCTGGTCGTCGGGGCGGTCACGGTGCCGCCGCTGCCGATCTTCTCGCCGGTCTTGGCCGCGTAGAAGGTCAGGGTGTAGCGCGACGAGACGTAGTCGATGGAGATCTGCTTCTCCGACTTGTCCTTGTACTGACACTTCTTCGGGGAGCCCTCGCTGCCCTCGTCGAACTTCAGGCAGCCCACCACCGACACCTTCTGGAAGTCCTCGCCCTTGGCGTAGTAGGGCTTGTCCGAGGGGATGTACCTCGACGACCAGGACGTCGGCCGGTCGGGGTTGTTCGAGAACGTGTACGCCTTGGCGCCGGCCGGGCCGCTGTAGGGTGCCGCGTTCAGGATCGGGCTGCCCTCGCAGACGTTCGACAGGTCGCTTGAGTAGCGGGCGGTCATCGAGTTGTTGTCGTTCGGCGGATCCGCCGCCCCGGGCGCGGGGGAGGCCGCGGTGTCCGGCGTGCTGCCCGAGCCGCTGCCGGTGCCCAGGGTGGGTTCGGAGGACGTGGCCACCACGGGCTTGTCGCCGTCGTCGTCGTAGGCGAGCAGGAGGCCGATTCCGGCGCCGCAGATGGCGAGTACGAGGACAAGCGCGCCGGCGACCAGCCCGATGATCAGACCCTGGTTCGACTTGTTCGGTGCCGGTGGGGGTGGTGTGCCGTACTGCGGCGGCGGCTGGCCGTATGGCGGGTAGCCACCCTGCTGCGGTGCGGCCGGTGGGCCGCTCCAGGGGGTGGCGCTCGGGCCGGGCTGGGGCTCTCCGTACGGAGGGTAACTGTCGCTCAAGTTAACGGCCTATCGCTGTCATGGTGCCCCCGTTTGGGAGATTCGGACAGGGTAGTGAGCGCCACAAATCGGGACGCCGCCGAGATGGAGCGCGTCCGGGCCGGGGTCGGCAGTTGACTCCCGCCGGGCCGGTCAGAGGCCGGATGCGTAAGTCATCAGCAGTCTTGCGATCCTTACAGGGGGCGTGCGAGGATCGGCGACGATGAGCCAGCTCACCCCCACCGCCACCGCCGGGCCCGCCTCGCCACGCCGGATCGCCGCGCTCGCCCTGCCGGCCCTCGTGGTGCTCGCCGCCGAACCGCTCTACGTGCTGGTCGACACGGCCGTCGTCGGTCACCTCGGCCGGGTGCCGCTCGCCGCGCTCGCCGTCGGCGGCACGGTCATGACGCTCACCGCCTGGGTCGGCACCGTGGTCGCGTACGGCACCACCGGGCGCGCGGCCCGCCGCTTCGGCGCAGGTGACCGGGCAGCCGCCGTCTCCGAAGGCGTCCAGTCGTCCTGGCTGGCGTTCGGTGTCGGTCTGCTGATCGCGATCGGCATGCAGTTCGGTGGCGGCGCGCTCGCCCGTACCCTCGTCGGTGATGGTGGCGAGGTGGCCGACGCCGCCGCGCAGTGGCTGCGGATCGCGGCCCTCGGCGCTCCCGGCCTGCTGCTCGCCGCCGCCGGCAACGGTTGGCTGCGCGGCGTGCAGGACACCCGCCGCCCGCTGTTCTTCGTGCTCGGCCCCAACCTGCTCTCCGCGCTGCTCTGCCCGCTGCTGGTCTACCCCGGCGGGCTGGGTCTGGTCGGCTCGGCGGTGGCCAACGTCGTCGCGCAGACGCTCTGCGGGGTGCTCTTCGCCGCCGCCCTGGTCGGTGAGCGGGTGTCACTGCGGCCCCGGCCCCGCGTGATCCGCCAGCAGTTGGTGCTCAGCCGGGACCTGCTGATCCGTGGACTGGCCTTCCAGGCCAGCTTCCTGTCCGCGACCGCCGTCGCCGCCCGCTTCGGCGCCGCCGCCGTCGGCGCCCACCAGATCGCCCTGCAACTCTGGTTCTTCACCGCGCTGGTGCTCGATGCCCTCGCCATCGCCGCGCAGTCCCTGGTCGGTGCCGCGCTCGGTGCCGGCGACGACGCGGGCGCGCGGGCGCTCGCCCGCCGCGTCGGGCTGCTCGGCGGCGTCTGCGGCGTCGCTTTCGCGCTGCTCATCGCCGCCGGCGCCGGCATCGTGCCGTCGTGGTTCAGCTCCGATCCGGGGGTACGCGAACAGGCCATGGTGGCCTGGCCGTGGTTCGTCGTCATGCTGCCGTTGGCCGGGGTGGTGTTCGCCCTCGACGGCGTGCTGATCGGCGCCGGCGACGTGCGTTACCTGCGCAACCTCACCATCGTGGCGGCGCTCGGCGGCTTCCTGCCGGCCATCTGGCTGGCGTACGCGCTGGATCTCGGGCTGGGCGGCATCTGGGCCGGGCTCACCCTGTTCGTGGTGATCCGGCTGGTCGCCCTGCTGCTGCGACTGCGCGACGGTGGCTGGGCGGTCACCGGCGCGGTCCGCTGAGGGCTCCTGCTGGCACTGCCGGTCGCCCGGGTCACGCCGGGCCTGCCCACGCACTGCGGGGTGGGTGCCATCTGGCAGGCTTGGCCGACGTGAGCACCGATGGTCTGATCGTGGTCGACAAGCCCGGCGGCATGACGTCGCACGACGTGGTGGCGCGGATCCGCCGACTGGCCAAGACCCGGCGGGTCGGGCACGGCGGCACCCTCGACCCGATGGCGACCGGGGTGCTGGTGATCGGTGTCGGCCGGGCCACCCGGCTGCTGACCTACGTGATCGGCGCGGGCAAGAGCTACACCGGCACCATCCGGCTCGGCCAGACCACCGTCACCGACGACGCCGAGGGCGACGTGATCGCCACCGTGCCGGCCGGCCAGGTCAGCGACGAGGCGATCCGCTCCGCGTTGGCCGGGCTCAGCGGCGAGGTGGACCAGGTGCCGAGCGCGGTCAGCGCCATCAAGATCGACGGACAGCGGGCGTACAAGCGGGTCCGCGACGGGGAGAGCGTCGAACTGCCCGCGCGCCGGGTCACCATCTCCCGGCTGGAGGTGCTGGCGATCCGCCGCACCGAGCCGGACGTGGTGGACGTGGACGTGGACGTGACCTGCTCCTCCGGCACGTACATCCGGGCCATCGCCCGCGACGCCGGCCTGGCGCTCGGCGTCGGCGGGCACCTCACGGCGCTGCGGCGCACCGCGGTGGGTGGTTTCACCCTCGCCGAGGCGGCGACCCTCGACGAGTTGGAGCAGCGCGCCCCGGACGTGGTGAACCTGCCACTGGACGCGGCGGCGGACCGGTTCTTCGCGCGCCGGGAGGCCACGCCCGACGAGGCCCGGGTGCTCGCCCACGGCGGGCCACTGGACCCGGCCGGCCTCAGCGGGCCGTACGCCGTCTTCGGGCCGGCCGGCGGCCTGATCGCTATCGTCAGCGAGCGGGACGGGCGGGCTCGGGCGGAGATCGTGCTCGCTCCGGCCTGACAGCGGGCGCAGGTCCGCCGGCCCGCAGCCGGCGGTGTCGACCCGCCGGCCTGCGGGACAGCAGACCGGCGGGACAGCAGAGAGGAACGGCATGCAGCGGTGGCGGGGCTACGACGCGGCGCCCGGCGGGTGGGGACGCTCGGTGGTCACCATCGGCGTCTTCGACGGCGTGCACAAGGGGCACCAGGCGACGATCGGGCACACCGTGGCCCGGGCCCGCAAGCTGGGTGTGCAGTCGGTGGTGGTCACCTTCGACCCGCACCCGGCCGAGGTGGTCCGCCCCGGTTCGCACCCGGCGGTGCTCACCGAGCCGGCCCGGAAGGCCGAGCTGATCGAGGCGCTCGGCGTGGACGTGCTCTGCGTGGTGCCGTTCACCCCGGAGTTCTCCCGGGTGCCGGCCGAACAGTTCGTGCACGACGTCCTGGTCGAGCACCTGCACGCCGCGTTGGTGGTGGTCGGCAGCAACTTCCGCTTCGGGCACCGGGCGGCCGGGGACGTGGCGTTGCTGGAACGGCTCGGTCAGACGTTCGGCTTCGGCGTGGAGGGCGGCCCGCTGGTCGCCGAGGACGGCACCGTCTTCTCCTCCACCTACATCCGGTCCTGCGTCGACGCGGGCGACGTGGGCGCGGCAGCCGCCGCCCTGGGCCGCCCACACCGGCTGGAGGGGGTCGTGGTCCGCGGCGACCAGCGGGGCCGGGAGCTGGGCTTCCCCACCGCCAACCTGCTCTGCCACCGCTATGCGGCGGTGCCCGCCGACGGGGTGTACGCGGCCCGGCTGATCCGTCGCGGCCAGCGTGAGCCGCTGATGGCGGCGGTCTCCGTGGGCACCAACCCGACCTTCTCCGGCCGCGAGCGGCGGGTGGAGGCGTACGCGCTGGACTTCTCCGGCGACCTGTACGGCGAGCGGCTGGCCCTGGACTTCGTGGCGCACCTGCGTGGTCAGGTCCGGTACGACTCGATCGAGCCGTTGATCGCCCAGATGAACCAGGACGTCGAGCGCACCCGGCGGGCGTTGGCCTGATCGTCGTGCGGGTGACGGGGCGCCACCGAGGCCCTTCGCCGGGTGTTACCGGCGAGTGCTGGTAGTCTTGCCGGGACGTCGGGTGACCGGCGTGGGGCCTCGCGTGCCTGCTCGACGCCGCGGGTGCGAGGTGCCGGTCCGTTCCCGGTCCATCGGGACGACGGACACCCACTTGATCAACCCATCGAAACAGGGAGAACATGGCGCTCGATCAGGAAGCCAAGGCCAGCATCCGCGCGGAGTACGCGACCGCCGAGGGCGACACCGGTTCGCCGGAGGTTCAGGTCGCGGTCCTCACCAAGCGGATCGCGGAGCTGACCGAGCACCTGAAGGTGCACAAGCACGACCACCACAGCCGCCGTGGGCTGCTGCTGCTGGTCGGCCGGCGCCGTCGGTTGCTCAACTACGTCCAGAAGAAGGACATTGCTCGCTACCGGTCGCTCATCGAGCGGCTCGGTCTGCGCCGGTGACGTGACGGGGGAGTGGCCGGTCGGCCGCTCCCCCGTACCGCGTCCCACCTGAAGAAACACGGGCCGCGCGACCACCCGAGAGGGAGCCGGTCAGCGTACCGGTCTCCGGTAGTGGCCCCCGGGAACCCCGGCATCATGCCGGCCACCCGGGCGCTTCGATCGAAGACCGGCCGGCTGAGCAGCTCCCCGATGTCGTGGGCCCACGACGCGAAGGAGCACGACAGCACATGACCGAGACCAAACTCGGCACCGAATCCCGCACCGCCGTGATCGACAACGGGTCCTTCGGCACCCGCGAGATCACCTTCTCCACCGGCCGGCTGGCTCGCCAGGCCGCCGGTTCCGTCATCGCCCAGCTGGGCGAGACGGTGGTTCTCTCCGCCACGACCGCCGGTAAGCACCCGAAGGAGCAGTTCGACTTCTTCCCGCTGACCGTCGACGTCGAGGAGCGGATGTACGCCGCGGGCCGCATCCCCGGCTCGTTCTTCCGCCGTGAGGGTCGGCCCAGCGAGGACGCGATCCTCACCTGCCGGCTGATCGACCGGCCGCTGCGCCCGTCCTTCGTCAAGGGCCTGCGCAACGAGGTCCAGGTCGTCGAGACCATCCTCGCGCTCGACCCGCAGCACCCGTACGACGTCGTGGCGATCAACGCCGCCTCGATGTCGACCAAGCTCTCCGGCCTGCCGTTCTCCGGCCCGATCGGGGCGACCCGCGTCGCCCACATCGACGGCCAGTGGGTCGCCTTCCCGACCCTGGAGGAGCTGGCCCGGGCCACCTTCGACATGGTCGTGGCCGGCCGCACGCTCGACGACGGCGACGTCGCGATCATGATGGTCGAGGCCGAGGCCACCCCGAACGCCGTCGCCCTGATCTCGGCCGGTGCCACCGCCCCGACCGAGGAGATCGTCGCCAGCGGCCTGGAGGCCGCCAAGCCGGCGATCCGTGAGCTGTGCCGCGCGCAGAGCGAGCTGGCCGAGGTCGCCGCCAAGCCGGTCACCGAGTTCCCGGTGTTCCTGGACTACCAGGACGACGTGTACGACGCCGTTGCCGAGTTCGCCCGCGGCGACGTGGCCGAGGCGATCACCATCGCCGGCAAGGCCGACCGCGAGGAGGCCCTGGACCGGGTCAAGGCCCGCGTCGCCGAGGAGTTGGGCGGTCGGTTCGAGGGCCGGGAGAAGGAGCTCAGCGCTGCCTTCCGGTCGCTGACCAAGTCCGAGGTGCGCAACCGCGTGCTGCGCGAGCAGGTCCGCATGGACGGGCGTGGCCCGCGCGACATCCGGGCGCTGACCGCCGAGGTCGGGGTGCTGCCCCGGGTGCACGGTTCGGCGCTGTTCGAGCGGGGCGAGACCCAGATCCTGGGTGTCACCACGCTGAACATGCTCCGCATGGAGCAGATGGTGGACACGCTCTCCCCGGAGAACCGCAAGCGCTACATGCACAACTACAACTTCCCGCCGTACTCGACCGGTGAGACCGGCCGGGTCGGCTCGCCGAAGCGTCGCGAGATCGGCCACGGCGCTCTCGCCGAGCGTGCGCTGATCCCGGTGCTGCCGTCGCGCGAGGAGTTCCCGTACGCCATCCGGCAGGTCTCCGAGGCGCTCGGTTCCAACGGCTCCACCTCGATGGGTTCGGTCTGCGCCTCGACGCTGGGCCTGCTCTCCGCGGGTGTGCCGCTGAAGGCGCCGGTCGCCGGCATCGCGATGGGGCTCATCTCCGACGAGGTGGACGGCAAGACCCAGTACGTGACGCTGACCGACATCCTCGGTGCCGAGGACGCGTTCGGTGACATGGACTTCAAGGTCGCCGGCACGCCGGAGTTCGTCACCGCGCTGCAGCTCGACACCAAGCTCAACGGCATCCCGTCGGACGTGCTTGCCGCCGCGCTGCAGCAGGCGAACGAGGCCCGGCAGATCATCCTCGGGGTGATGAAGGCGGCGATCGAGGCTCCGGCCGAGATGTCCGACTACGCGCCGCGGGTCACCACCGTCAAGATCCCGGTGGACAAGATCGGCATGGTGATCGGCCCGAAGGGGCAGACCATCAACGCGATCCAGGACGAGACCGGCGCCGAGATCTCCATCGAGGACGACGGCACGATCTACGTCGGCGCCACCAACGGCCCGTCGGCCCAGGCGGCCGTCGACCGGATCAACGGCATCGCCAACCCGACGCTGCCGAAGCAGGGCGAGCGGTTCCTCGGCACGGTGGTCAAGACGGCCGCGTTCGGCGCGTTCATCTCGCTCCTGCCGGGCCGTGACGGCCTGCTGCACATCTCCAAGGTGGGCGACGGCAAGCGGGTCGAGCGGGTTGAGGACTTCCTCAACGTCGGTGACCGCGTCGAGGTCGAGATCGCGGACATCGATGCCCGCGGCAAGATCTACCTCGACAAGGTCCGCCCGGAGGGCACCGAGGCTCCGGCCGCCGGTGAGGCCGCCGCTGGCGACCGGCCGGCTGGTCGGGACCGGGGCGACCGGGCTCCGCGTGACCGTGGCGACCGTGAGCGTGGCGCCGACCGTGGCGCGCGTGGCCCGGAGCGCGGCGGCGAGGGCGGTAGCGGCGGCGAGGGTGGCGAGGGCGGCGAGCGTCCGCGCCGTCGGACCCGGCACAGCTGACCGTCGTACAACGCATCACCCACCCCTCGTCGAACCGGGAGCACCACGTGAGTCGGGCCTTCAGCGCGCCGTTTCCACCGGATCGACGGGGGGTGGCCCCGTCTCGGGACACCGGGGCGGGCCGTTCCGGCGGCACCGCCCGCGCGGTGACCCGGACTCTCAGCGACGACCCGCTGGGCGGCACGGTACGACGTACCGTGCTGCCCAGCGGCCTGCGTGTCCTCACCGAGGCGATTCCGGCGATGCGCAGCGTCTCGTTCGGCATCTGGGTGGCGGTCGGCTCGCGCGACGAGACCGGCCCGCAGGCCGGTGCCGCGCACTTCCTCGAACACCTGCTCTTCAAGGGCACCCACAAGCGCACCGCACTGGAGATCTCCTCGCAGATCGAAGCGGTGGGTGGTGAAACCAACGCCTTCACCACGAAGGAATACACCTGCTACTACGCACGCGTGCTGGACGAGGACCTGCCGCTGGCGGTCGACGTGATGTGCGACCTGGTCGCCGATTCGCTGTTGGAACCGGCGGACGTCGAGACCGAGCGTGGCGTGATCCTGGAAGAGATCGCCATGCACGACGACGAGCCCGGTGACGAGGTGCACGACCTCTTCGTCCAGGCCGTCTACGGCGACCACCCGCTGGGTCGGCTGATCTCCGGCACCGCCGAGACCGTCACCCCGATGACCCGCCGGCAGATCCAGAGCTTCTACCGGGGTCGCTACACCGCGCCGCAGATCGTCATCGCCGCCGCCGGCAACCTGGACCACGCCGCGGTGGTGAAGATGGTCCGACAGGCCGTGAAGGGCACGCCGCTGGACAGCGACCCGGCCAGCCCGGCACCGCACCGCGCGGCGACCCCGGCGGTACGCACCAAACCGGCGACCACCCTTGTGGAGCCGAAGGAGACCGAGCAGGCGCACGTCATCCTCGGCTGCCCCGGCATCGACCGGCTCGACGACCGGCGGTTCGCGCTCGGGGTGCTCAACAACGTGCTCGGCGGCGGCATGTCCAGCCGCCTGTTCCAGGAGATCCGCGAGCAACGTGGGCTCGCCTACTCGGTCTACTCCTACGCCAGCCAGTACGCCGACAGCGGCCTGTTCGCCGTCTACGCCGGCTGTGCGCCGGGCAAGGTGGACGAGGTGCTGGCCCTGACCCGCGCCGAGCTGGCCCGGGTGGCCGCCGACGGGTTGACCGAGGCCGAGGTGGCCCGGGGCAAGGGGATGAGCAAGGGTTCCTTCGTGCTCGGCCTGGAGGACACCGGCTCCCGGATGAGCCGGTTGGCCAAGGGTGAGCTGCTCTACGGCGACCTGATGCCTGTCGACGAGTTGCTCCGGCGGGTCGACGAGGTCACCGTCGAGGATGTCAACGTCCTCGCCGCCGAGCTGCTCAGCCGGCCGATGTCGCTGGCCGTGGTCGGCCCGTTCGGCAAGAACGACTTCTCCGCCTGAGATCGCGGCGCGACAGGGGTCGTCCGGCTGCGGGCGGAGCCCTGTCGACCTGGCATCCCGGCGGGTGGATCCCCGCGGATCCGGCCCGGAGGGCACGTCCCGACTGGGATAGGTTGTGGCCCGTGACTGACGAGCAGGAGAAGACCCCCGCCGAGCTGGTGCGGGTCGGTGTGTTTGGTGCCCGTGGCCGGATGGGCGTCGAGGTCTGCAAGGCGGTTGACACCGCCGACGACCTGGCGCTGGTGGCGTCGATCGACCAGGGCGACGACCGTTCCGCCGTCGCCACCGCCGAGGTGGTCGTCGACTTCACCACACCGGACGTGGTCATGGACAACCTGCGGTGGGCCATCGAGCAGGGCATCAGCGCGGTGGTCGGCACGACCGGCTTCACCGAGCAGCGGCTGGAGCAGGTGCGCGGCTGGCTGGCCGACAAGCCGCAGGTGGGTGTGGTCATCGCCCCGAACTTCGGCATCGGCGCCGTCCTGATGATGCAGTTCGCCGCGCGCGCCGCCCGGCACTTCGAGTCCGTCGAGATCATCGAGCAGCACCACCCGCGCAAGCTGGACGCCCCGAGCGGCACCGCCACCCACACCGCCCGGCAGATCGCCCAGGCCCGCGCCGAGGCCGGTCTCGGCCCGGTGCCGGACGCCACCAAGGACGAGGTGCCGGGTGCGCGCGGCGCCGACATCGACGGGGTACGCGTCCACGCAGTGCGCGCCACCGGCCTGGTCGCCCACCAGGAGGTGCTCTTCGGCGGCACCGGCGAGACGCTGACCATCCGACACGACTCGTATGACCGGGTGTCGTTCATGCCGGGCGTGCTGCTGGCCGTCCGCGCGGTGCGCAACCGCCCCGGCCTCACCGTCGGCCTGGACGCTCTGCTCGACTGACCAGATCTTGGACAGTTTCCGTTACGCGCTGACGGAAACTGTCCAAGATCTCGGGGAAGCGGACCGGGTAGCATCCGCCGGATGATCGATGCGGGACACCTGGACCGGGCCGGACGGCGCGTCACGCTGCGGCCGGTCGACAACGACAACTGGCGGGCGGTGGCCGACGTCGCCCCGCGCGACGACCAGCGCCGTTTTGTGGCCGCTCTGGGCGCCCGTTACCTGCTGCTGAGCACGCGCTCCGAGGTGTGGAACTCGCTCGCGGTGTACGCCGATGAGAGCGTCGTCGGCCACGTCATGTGGGGCGTGGACGACGACGGCTCGCACTGGATCGGCGGGATGCTGATCGATGCCGCCGAGCAGGGCCGGGGCGTCGGCCGGGCCACGGTGCAGACGCTGGCCGCCTGGTTGGCGGCCCGAGATGGCAACCCCCCGGTCCGCCTCTCGTACCACCCCGACAACACCCCAGCCGCCGCCCTCTACACCTCCCTCGGCTTCCACCCCACGGGAGCGCTGGACGACGACGAGCTGATCGCCGAACTCCGCCCCTAACCACCCCACCCCACCGCGCCCCTAACCACCCCGCCCCACCCCGCCCCCGCCCTGACCCCGTTGATCATGAAGTTATTGCCACGACACGCCGCGTGAAGCGACAACAACTCCATGATCAACGGGGGCGGGGTGGGGTGGGGTTAGGGGGTGGGGGTGGGGCGGCTTGGGGTGGGGCGGCGTGGGGTGGGCAGGGTGGGGATCTGGGTCAGGGGGGTGGGGAGGCCGTGGACGGTGGCTTCGCCGGTGCGGTTGACCGTGACGTCTACCGGGGCGTTGGCCACCCGGAGTCCGTCGACCGCGACGGCGCCCAACTCCGCTCCCGCCAGGGGGGCCAGTCGGACCGTGCCGCCTGGCACGTCCGGGTAGAGCCCTGTGGCGGCCTGGAGCAGCAGCACCGCGCCTGCCGCCGCCCACGCCTGAGGTCGGCACGCGGCCGGGTACGGCACCGGCCGATTGACCAGTGCGCGGTCGTCACCGCCGTACAGCTCCGGCATCCGGTAGTCGAATGCCTCGGCCGCGCTGAGCAGCCCGTCGGCCAGGCCGAGCGCGGCCTCCCGGTGCCCGGCGCGGGCCAGCCCACCCAGCACGATCGCGGTGTCGTGGGTCCAGATCGAGCCACAGTGGTACGACAGCGGGCTGAAGCCGGCGTCGTCGCTGGACATGGTGCGTAGCCCGAACCCGGCGGCCATCGTGTCGGTGGTGAGCAGGTGCGCGACCTGGGCCTCTTCGTCCCGGTCGAGCAGGCCGGTGCCGAGCAGGTGGCCGATGTTGCTGGTCAACGAGTCGACGGGGCGCTTGTCCCGGTCGAGGGCGAGCGCGGGTTGCGGGCCGTGGCGGCCGTCCACCCAGAAACTGTTCCGGAACCGGCGGACCAACCCTGCGGCGTGCTCGCGCCAGCGGTCCGCGCCCGGTCGGCCGAAGGCGTCCAGCAGGGCGGCGCCGTTCACGGCGGCCTCGTGCGCGTACCCCTGGACCTCGGCCAGCACGATCGGCGCGGTGGCCAGGGTGCCGTCGTGGAAGCGGACGGCGTCGCCGGAGTCCTTCCAGCCCTGGTTGGACAGCCCGTGCCCGGTGGTGTCGATGTACTCGACGAGGCCGTCACCGTCCGGGTCGGCGTGCTCGCCGAGCCAGCGCAGTGCCGCCTCCAGGTGCGGCAGCAGGGGCTCGACCTGTTCGGCGGGCATGCCCCACCGCCACGCGTCGTGCAGGAGGTTGACCCAGAGCATGGTGGCGTCGACGGTGCCGTAGTACGCGGGCGGCAGGCGCAGGCCGTTGCCGGGCACCGTGAACTCGTGTCGGCGCAGCTCGTGCAGGATTTTGCCAGGGGCCTCGCCGGTCGCCGGGTCGATCCGGGTGCCCTGCCGGCGGGCGAGCACGCGCAGGGTGCCGGCGGCCAGGTCGGTGCCGAGCGGCAGCATCATCCGGGCGGCCCAGAGGCTGTCCCGGCCGAACAGGGTGAGGAACCAGGGCACCCCGGCGGCGAGGAACACGTCCGTCGGCGTGCCGGTCTCGGCCAGTCGTAGGCCGCGCAGGTCGTCCAGGCTGCGGTCCAGCAGTCGGACCAGGCGGCGGTCGTCGGCGGTCACCGCGGGTCGGGACCATTCTGGCTCGCCGGCCGGGCCGACGACGACGGCGCGCGGGTCGTCGACGGTCAGCTGCCAGCGCAACACTGTCTCGCCGCCGGGGGGCAGGTCTACCGGCCAGGCCAGCCGGGGTGTGGTGGCACGCTCGGCGGTGGCCAGCACGTCCGCGCCCGGCGCGCTGACGGTGACGGTGATCCCGGCTGCCGACCAGGTGAGCAGGCCGGGCTGGCCGGTCTTGGCCTCCAACGCGGTGGTGGTGCCACCGGACTTGACGGTCTCGATGGGTGCCAGGTCGCAGCCGAGGTCGACGGTGACGGTGGCCCGTACGCCCACCGTGGCGGTGGAGATGATCCGCAGCTCTTCGGTGAGGCCGTTGCGGGTGGCCCGACGGATGCGGTCGACGCGGACGGTGGGGTCGGGCGTGGGGTCACCGAGCCAGCGGGCCAGGCTGACGAAGTGCGCGCCGTGTGGGCCGTCCTCGCCACGGGTCAGCCCTTCAAGCTCCCGCTCGTCGACCCGCAGCTCGGCGCGGGAGAGCACCCGGGCGTCGGCGTGGAAGACGCCCTGGACGCCGGTCGGGCGGATCTGCCCGGTCGCGTCCCCCAGCGCGCTGGTCGGGGCGAAGACCACCCCGACCAACTCGTGCAGGAGGGGTTGCAGCTGGCGTTCGATCACGGTGTGGCTCCAGATCCTCGGGGTGCGGGGCGGACATCTTGACAACGCGCCCCTGGCGGTGCAAAGTGCGAAACATTCCAGAAACTTGAACGATCCAATCCTGCCTTATCCAAATTGGATCGTTCAAGATGGCGAGAGGGATTAAGTGGCCGAAAAGGTGACCATCGCGACGGTGGCCCGGCACGCCCGAGTCAGCCGGCAGACGGTGTCCAACGTGCTCAACGCCCCGCACATTGTGCGGCAGGAGACCCGTCAGCGGGTCGAGGACGCAATCAACGCGCTCGGCTACCGGGCCAACCAGGCCGCCCGACAGATGCGCACCGGCCGGTCCCGCCTCATCGCCGCCCGGATCGACCCGACCCGCGACGGCATCAACGGCTCCGTGCTCGACCGCTTCCTGCACGGCCTCACCGAGACCGCAGACGCCGCCGGCTACCGGGTGCTGCTCTACACCGCCACCGACGACGACCGGGAGATCGCCACCTACGGTGACCTGCTCGGCACCTACGAGTTGGACGCGTTCGTGCTGGTGGGCACCAAGTACGGCGACCCGCGTACCACCTGGCTCGCCGACCGGGACGTACCGTTCGTGACCTTCGGTCGCCCCTGGGACGCGCTCGACGCGCACCCCTGGGTGGACGTGGACGGCGCCGCCGGCACCGCACAGGCCACCCGGCACCTGCTGGGCGCCGGCCACCAACGGATCGCGTTCATCGGCTGGCCGGCCGGCTCCGGCGTCGGCGACGACCGGCTGGCCGGCTGGCGCGACGCCCTGCACGCGGCCGGCGTCGACCCGACCGGGCTGCACCGGGAGACCGAGGACGGCATCGCCGAGGGCGAACGTCTGATGCGTGACCTGCTCGTCACCGTGGCGCCGAGCGCCGTCGTCTGCGCCAGCGACTCACTCGCCCTCGGCGCCCTCCAGGCCATCCGCGGCGTCGACCCGCAGGTGTCGGTGATCGGCTTCGACGACACGCCGGTGGCCGCCGCGGTCGGGCTGACCAGCGTCAGTCAGCCGCTCGGCGAGGCCGCCGCCCGCTGCGTGGACCTGCTCACCGGGGTCCTCGACGGCGACCACGAGACCCCTACCCCCGTGCTGCTCCAGCCCTCGCTGGCGCTGCGGCACACCGCGTAGTCCCACCCCCCCCACCAGGAGAAACCATGGCACCCCGAACAATCACCCGGGCAGCGGTGGCCGGCCTCGCCGCCGTCGCCCTCCTCGGCTCCGCCGCCTGCGGCAGCGGCTTCGACGACTCGTCCGGCGACGCCGCCCAGTCCAGTGGTCCGGCCAGCCTGCAGATCCTGATCGGCTCGTCCGGCGAAGCCGAGACCAAGGCGGTGCAGGACGCCGCCGCGAAGTGGGCCACGAGCTCCGGCAACACCGCGACGGTCACCCCGGCGCAGGACCTGACCCAGCAACTCGGCCAGAGCCTGGCCGGCGGCACCCCGCCGGACGTCTTCTACGTGGACGCCGCCCGGTTCGCCGACTACGCCAGCGTCGGCGCCCTGGAGCCGTACGGCGACAAGATCAGCAACTCTGGTGACTTCTACGAGAGCCTGCGCACCGCCTTCACCTACGACGGCAAGCTCTACTGCGCGCCCAAGGACTTCTCCACCCTGGCCCTGCAGATCAACACCGACCTGTGGACCAGGGCCGGGCTGACCGACGCCGACGTGCCGACGACCTGGGAGCAGCTCACCGCGGTCGCCCAGAAGATCAAGGCCAAGGGGCAGGTCCCGCTGGCCCTCGGCGACACCCGGGACCGGATCGGCGCCTTCATGGTGCAGAACGGTGGCTGGCTGACGAGCAAGGACGGCAAGCAGCCCACCGCGGACACCCCGGAGAACCTGGCCGCCCTCCAGTACGTCAAGACCATGCTCACCACCGGCCTGGCCAAGTACCCGAAGCAGCTCGACGCCGGCTGGTCCGGTGAGGCGTTCGGCAAGGGCAAGACCGTGATGACCATCGAGGGCAACTGGATCAAGGGCGCCCTGCAGAACGACTTCCCGAACGTGAAGTACAAGGTCGTGGCGCTGCCCGCCGGACCGAAGGGGCAGGGCACCCTCTCCTTCACCCAGTGCTGGGGCATCGCGGCGAAGAGCAAGTACAAGGACCAGGCGATCAAGTTCGTCGAGGCGATGACGAGCGGCGAGCAGCAGATGACCTTCGCTACGGCGTTCGGTGTGATGCCCTCCCGCCAGTCGGTGCGTGACCAGTACACGGCAGCCTTCCCGGCGGACAAGGTGTTCATCGACGGCGCCGAGTACGCCCAGGGCCCGGTGAACGCCCCGAAGATGGACAGCGTCCTCAAGGACCTCGACACCGGTCTGCAGAGCCTGAGCAACGGCGACCCGAAGACCGTGCTGCAGAACTTCGACAAGAACGCCAAGGCGGCGCTCGGCGGCAGCTGAGGTGCTGGCGGGGGCCCCGGCGACCACCGGGGTCCCCGCCGCACGTCGGCCGGAGAGGAAGGGAGGGACGATGGCAATCGACACACAGGCCGCCGTGGCGACCGCGCCCGGGCCGGGCCCCCGCCGGCGCAGGGGCGGCATCCGGAGCAACGAGAACCTCGCCGGCTGGCTCTTCGTCGCGCCGGTGATCGCCATTCTGGGGCTGTTCCTGCTGCTGCCGATCCTGATGGCGCTCTGGGTCAGCCTGACCGACTGGAACGGCCAGGGCACCCCCTTCACCGGCGACGTCCCGTTCGTTGGCGCGCACAACTACACCCAGTTGTTCACCGAGGACGGGCTGGCCCGCCGCGACTTCATGACCAGCATCCGCAACAACATCTACTACGTGGCGATCGTGGTGCCGGCGCAGACAGTGCTCGCGCTCGGCTTGGCGCTGGTCGTCAACAACCGGATGCTCAAGGGCAAGAGCTTCTTCCGCAGCGCCTTCTACTTCCCCTCGGTCACCAGTTCCGTCGCGATCAGCGTGGTGTTCCTGTTCCTGTTCGCCAACTCCGGTGCCGTGAACGCGCTGCTCGGCTTCGCCGGTATCGACGGCCCGGAGTGGTTCGCCGATTCCCGCGGAGTGCTGCACCTGCTGTTCGGCGTGGTCGGCGTGGACTCGCCACCTGCGGCACTGGCCGACGGCGGCCCGTTCGGGCTGACCTGGTGGGACTGGTTGGCCGGCCCGAGCGTGGCGATGATCTCGATCATCACGCTGGTCATCTGGACCACCTCCGGCACCTTCATGCTCATGTTCCTGGCCGGGCTGCAGAACGTGCCGGTCACGCTCGACGAGGCGAGCACTCTCGACGGCGCGTCCCGGTGGCAGCGCTTCCGGCACGTCACACTGCCGCTGCTGCGGCCCACCACCTTCCTGGTCCTCACCCTGGGCATGATCGGCTCCTGGCAGGTCTTCGACCAGGTGTACGTGATGAGCCAGGGCGACCCGGCCAAGACCACGCTCACCCCGGCCTACCTGTCGTACCGGACCGCCTTCCGGGACTTCGACTACGGCTCCGGCGCGGCGATCTCCTTCGTTCTGTTCCTGATCATCATCGTGCTCACGCTGATCCAGCGGCGGGTGCTGGCCGAACGGGACACCGACCGGCCGCGACGCGGCTGGTGGCGTCGACGCGTACCGGAGAGGTCCTGAGATGGCCGTGCTCACCGACCGCCCGGCGACGGCGCCCGCGCGGCGCGACGAGCGCGCGGCCCGCACCCTGGCCACTCGCTTCCTGGGGTACGCCACGCTGGTCTTCTTCGGGCTGGTGTTCCTCTACCCGTTCGTCATCCAGATCGGCAACTCGCTCAAGACCGAACCGGACGCGGCGGCGAACCCACTGTCGCCGTTCCCGGACCCGCTCACCCTCGCCGGCTTCGAGCGGATCTTCGCCGGCACCAACTTTCCCCTGTGGCTGGGCAACTCGCTGCTGGTGACGGTGCTGGTCACCCTCGGCCGGGTCTTCTTCGACTCCCTCGCCGGGTACGCGCTGGCCCGACTGCGATTCCGGGGCCGCAGCGGTCTGTTCGCCGCCGTCATCGCGGTGATGGCGGTGCCCGGGGTGGTGCTGCTGATCCCGAAGTTCCTGGTGCTCAACCAGTTGGGCATCTACAACAGCTACGCCGGTCTGGTGGTGCCGCTGCTGGCCGACGCGGCGGGCGTGTTCATCATGAAGCAGTTCTTCGAGTCGATCCCGGTGAGCGTCGAGGAGGCGGCACGGATCGACGGGGCGAGCATCTTCCGCACCTTCTGGTCAGTGGTGCTGCCGATGGCGAAACCGGCGCTGATCACCCTCACCATCCTGTCGTTCCAGGGCTCCTGGAACGAGTTCCCGCACAGCCTGGTGTCGGTGCAGGACCCGGACCTGTTCACCCTGCCGCGGGGCCTGGCCGACCTGGTCAGCGGTTCACTCGGCAGCGGCACCCAGTACCCGCTCAAGCTCGGCGCCGCGCTGCTGGCCACCATCCCGGTGGCGATCATCTTCGTGGTGTTCCAGCGGTACTTCGTCCGCGACGCGAACGACGGCTCGGACAAGGGCTGATCCGGGTCGGTGTGGCGGCCTCGACCCGGGGCCGCCACACCGGTCACTCGACCTTCTCGGTCGGCACGCCCACGTGCAGGCGCACCTGGGGCACCAGCATGTCGTCGACGTCCAGCGCGCGGGCCGCGCCGTCGGGCTCCCACCCGGTGCTGGTGAGGAACTTGCGAGTCGCCTCGTCACCGTCGAACGCCCAGGCCACGGCCCGACTCATGCCGTCCTCCCGCCACAGGTCGACGGCGGCGGCGAGCAGCCGACTGCCGTGCCCCCGCCGGCCCCAGCGCGGCTCCACCAGCAGGTCGGTCACCGCCGCCACGTCCGGGCCGAGCGCGTCGGCGGGCTCGCCCGGCGCCAATGCCTCGCTGTCGGCCGGGCCGGAGGCGGCGAACCCCACCAGATACGATTGCTCGGCCTGTTCGACGGCGACCAGCACCCGGTGCGCGCCCGAGGGCGGCTCCAACACCGCGGCGCTCCACCGCCGGGCGAGGAACGCCTCGTCCAGGTTGTCGAGTACATGCCGAGGCAGGATCCGGCGGTACGCGACCCGCCAGGTCGCGAGTTGGATGCGTGCGATCTCGCCGGCGTCCTCGGGACGCGCCGGGCGGACGTACCCGAGAGCCATGGGACGGAAGCCTACGCAGGGCGAGGGAGACGACGGTGGCGCAGGGTGCCAACAGGACAACCGCGCAGGTCGTCGGGGTGGTGGTGCTCGCCGCGGCGGTCACCGGGTTCCTCGCCGTCGCGGCCGTCCGGCACGGGTTCTTCGATCTGAAGGTCTACTACGGTGCGTTGACCTGGTGGGTGCACGACGGCGGGGAGATCTACGACTACCTCAAGCCGGGCACCCAGTACGGCTTCACCTATCCGCCGTTCGCCGCACTGGCCATGCTGCCGATGGCGTACCTGCCGTGGTCGGCCGCGATCGTGGTGAGCGTGCTCGCCAGCGTGGCCACCACCACGGTGCTGATCTGGTGGCTGGTCGACCCGATCGCCCGCCGCGCCGGCTGGACCCGCTGGTTCGCCCTCGCCGTGGCGCTCTGCCTGGCCGCCGCGTTCGAGCCGATGCGCGAGACGGTCAACTTCGGCCAGGTCAACACGCTGCTGCTCTTCCTGGTGGCGGTGGACCTGCTGCGTCTGCTGCCGGTCGGCAACCGGTGGGCCGGGGTGGGCATCGGCCTCGCCACAGCGATCAAACTGACCCCGGGCGTGTTCATCGTCTACCTGCTGGTGACCGGGCGATGGCGGGCGGCGCTCACCGCCAGTGGCACGGCTGCCGGGGTGTCGCTGCTGGCCGCCGCGCTCTTCCCGGACGCGTCCCGGGAGTTCTGGACCGAGGCGCTGTGGAACACCGGGCGGGTGGGCGAGCTGGCCTTCGTGTCCAACCAGTCGCTGCGCGGGGTGGTCGCCCGGCTCGATCCGGAGCACCCGAGCACCCTGCTGTGGCTGCTGCTGGTGCTCGGCACCCTGGCGCTCTGGGCCTGGCGGTCCCGGGCCGCCGTCGCGGCCGGCGACGAGGCGACCGGCCTGGCGCTGACCGGTGCCGTGATGTGCCTGGTCAGCCCGGTCACCTGGGTACACCACCTGGTCTGGCTGCTACCCGCGTTGATCCTGTTGGTCGACAACGCGATGGCCGCGCCGGCCGGCCGCCGGCGGCGGGTCCTGCTGGTCGCCGCGACCATCGGGTACGCGCTGCTGATCAGCCGGACCGTCTGGTTCTGGGAGAAGGACTTCACCGGCGTCGACGGCTTCCTGGGCAGCAACGCCTACGTGTGGATCAGTCTGGCGCTGTTGGCTTTCCTGCCGATCCGCCGGTGGCTGACCCCGCACGGGTCAGCGGTCGAGGCGTCCGGCGTACCGCAGCTCGACCAGCCCGACCGGCGGGCCCCCGCCGGCCAGCGGCACCTGGTAGGTCGACCGCTCACCGTCCGGTGACAGGCCGGCGCGCTCGCAGAACCGACGGGCCCGCCGGTTGTCCGCCAGCACCCACGCCCGGTACCCGGCCCAGCCGCGCTCGGTGAGCCCGCTCCGGGCGGCGTCCAGCAGCGCGGCGGCGGTCCCGTCACCCCAGCGGGCCGGCTCCACGTAGAGCGCCACCACCTCGCCGACCGTCGGGTCCAGGTCGTCGCGGTCCTGGTTGCGGCGGTACGGCCCGAAGGTGGTGAAGCCCACCACCGATCCATCCACCTCGCCGAGCAGGGTGGTGAACGGGTGCTCCGGATCGGCGGTGCCGACGTCGCGCCGACGCTGCGCCCAGGCCACCACGTTGAGCCGCCCGAGCACCTCGTCCGGCATGAAACCGGCATAGCCCGCCTGCCAGCCGTGCACGTGCACCCGGGCGACCGCCTCGGCGTCGTCCGGCTCCTCCCGACGGATGGTCAGCATTGCACCGTTCTATGCCTCGTTGGTCGTCACGTCCAGCTTCCCGCACCGGCGTCGTACCGATGAATTAAGGTCGCCGACGATGACCACACCGGAATCACTCTCGCTGGCCCAGGCCCGCCGCGTGGCGCTCGCCGCCCAGGGCTTCGCCGACCCGGCGCCGACGGGCGTGCCCACCCGCCGGCACCTACGGCGGGTGCTGGGCCGGGTCGGGCTGATCCAGATGGACTCGGTCAACGTGCTGCAACGCGCGCACTACCTGCCGCTCTACAGCCGACTCGGGCCGTACCCGACCACGTTGCTCGACCAGGCCGCCTACCGGCGCCCGCGGGAGTTGTTCGAATACTGGGGCCACGAGGCGTCGCTGGTCCCGGTCGAGTTGCACCGGTTGCTGCGCTGGCGGATGGCTCGCGCCCACAGCGAATCCTGGGGCGGCATGCGGCGGATCGCCCAGGAGCAGCCGGAGTTGGTCGCCTGGGTCCGCGACGAGGTGGCCGCCCGAGGGCCGCTGACAGCTGCCGAGATCGAGCACGATGCGCCCCGGGAGACCGGCAACTGGGGGTGGAACTGGTCGGCGGTCAAGCGGGCGTTGGAATACCTGTTCTGGGCCGGGGAGGTGGCCGCAGCCGAGCGCAGCACCTCGTTCGCCCGCCGATACGACCTGCCCGAGCGGGTGTTGCCGGCGGCGGCGCTGGCCGCGCCCACCCCGAGCGACGCCGAGGCGTACCGCACGCTGGTGGCCCTTGCCGCACGGTCGCTCGGGGTGGCCGCCGAGCCGGAGCTACGCGACTACTTCCGACTGCCGCTGGCCGGTGCCCGACAGGCCGTCGCGGAGCTGGCCGAGGCCGGTGAGTTGGTGCCGGTCACCGTGGCGGGCTGGCGTCAGCCGGCGTGGCTGCACACGTCCGCCCGGCTGCCCCGCTGGGTGCGGGGCAACACGCTGGTCAGCCCCTTCGATCCGTTGATCTGGGAACGTGCCCGCACCGAGCGGCTGTTCGACTTCAGCTACCGGATCGAGATCTACGTCCCGGCGCCTCAGCGGGTCTACGGCTACTACGTGTTGCCGTTCCTGCAGGGCGACCGGTTCACCGCTCGCGTCGACCTCAAGGCCGACCGCAAGGCCGGGGTGTTGCTGGTGCCGGCCGCCTGGCTCGAACCCGGCGCCGACCCGGGGGAGACCGCCGTCGCGCTGGCCGCGGAGCTGTACCGGCTGGCCGGCTGGCTCGGCCTGGACGCGGTGGCACCGCCCGCGGCCGGCGATCTGGCCGGTCCGCTCACCGCCGCGTTGGCCGGCGTGTCCGGTGTACCGTGAGCGCGTGACGAGCCCTTCCGGACCGGTCGACCAACCGCAGCCCGCCCCCGCGGCGGTCCACCTGGCGCCGGCCGACGGCGCGACGCCCGACGGCTTCGGTGCCGGCGGTGCGGGTCCCGACGGCTTCGGCCCTGGCGGTGCGGGTCCGGAGGGTTGGCCGACGACTTCGGCGGTTGGCTACTCGGCGCCTGAGCCGGATCGGATCACCCGGTTCGTGCTGCGGCTCCACGAACGCTCGCCACGCTGGGCCGCGCCGCTGGCGGCGGTCGGCTGTGTCGCCGTCGGGATGGGCTACGCGTTGCTCAGCAATCCGACCCACGCCGCCCCGGACGCCCTACCCACCTGTCTGCTCAAGTTGACCACCGGGCTGGACTGCCCGGGCTGCGGTGGCACCCGCGCGCTCTGGTACGTGCTGCACGGCGACCTGCCGGCCGCCGCCCGACACCACTTCCTGTTCATCTTCGCGCTGCCGTTCCTGGCGTACCTCTTCGTGGCCTGGGCGGCAAACCAGGCGTTCGGTTGGCGGCTGCCCGAGCTACGGGTCAGCTCGAAGGTCATCGGCGGGTTCCTGGGCGTGTGGCTGGCCTTCTCGGTGCTGCGCAACCTGCCCTGGGCGCCGTTCACCTCGCTCTACGTCTGACCCGTCGCCACCGCCGCCCGCCCGGCGCGCCGCCCCGCTGATGCGGCGCTCGGCGGGCATCCGGTGGTCGGACTCCCTTTGGAGCTGAATCGTTTGCGACATCACGTGTCGCCTGCTCCGCCGATCTCCTCGGCCGGTCGCCGCTGGTGAGTCGCCCGCCTCGGCCGGTCGCCGCCGGCCAGTTGCCCGACTGTTCGGGTCGCCCGACCAACCCATGATCGACTCGGCATTCACGAAACGGGGCCATCCACCCGCCCCGGACACCCCGACTTTCAGCAACCCGGAAGCGGCAGCTCGGGTCGCGCGGGCCTCGCTTGGGCGCCTCGGGTCGCTCGGGCGGCGTTCGTCGGCTCGGGCGGCCCAGCACTCAGGGCTGATGTCGTAAACGATTCAGCTCCAAAGGGACGCCGACACAACTGTCGGCCCCGGGCCTCGACGACGATGCGCGGACCCCGGCCCACGCCCCGGGTGCGTCGGAGGCCTCACCGCCTGAGTGATCGTCATTGCACGTGGCGCGGCTGAGTTGGGCCGGCCGGCACCGCACCACTAAAGTCCCAGGAATGCCGGACATGGTGCAGCCCCAGGTCAAGTTGATCGCGTGGACCCAATTCGCGGCCCCGGACGACGTGCCGTGGTCGACCGACGCGGAGGGTGGCCAGGCGCTCGCCGAGTTCGCCGGCCGGGCCTGCTACCAGTCGTGGAAGAAGCCGAACCCGGCGACCGCCACCAACGCCGGCTACCTGGCGCACATCCTCGAGGTGGGCCACCTGAGCGTGCTGGAGCACGGGTCGGTCACCTTCTACTTCACCGGGGTGTCCCGCTCCTTCACCCACGAGCTGATCCGGCACCGGCACTTCTCGTACTCCCAGCTGTCCCAGCGCTACGTCCCGGAGCGGGACGCGGCCATGGTCGAGCCCGCGGTCATCGCCGACGACCCGGAGCTGCACAAGAAGTTCGTAGAGGCGGCCGAGGCGAGCGTTCGGGCGTACACCGAGCTGCTGGAGGGCCTGGAGCAGCGCTTCGCCGACGAGCCGAACCCGACGCTGCGCCGCAAGCAGGCCCGGCAGGCGGCCCGGGCGGTGCTGCCGAACGCCACCGAGACCCGGATCGTGGTCTCCGGCAACTACCGGGCGTGGCGGCACTTCATCGCGATGCGGGCCACCGAGCATGCCGATGTGGAGATCCGTGAGCTGGCCGTGGAGTGCCTGCGCCAGTTGCAGGGTGTCGCCCCGAACGTGTTCGCCGACTTCGTGATCTCCACGCTGCCGGACGGCACCGAAGTGGCGGCCAGCCCGCACGAGGCGTCCTGAGCCCTTCCCCGGCGGGCCCCGGCTGGTCGTCCGCTAGGTTGGAGGGTATGACGCACGACCACCTCGACGCCGCCGCCCGACCGGCGTCCCGCCCTTTCGGCCGGCTGCTCACAGCCATGGTGAGCCCGTTCACCCCCGACGGTTCCCTCGATCTCGACGGCGCCGCCCGGCTGGCGAGCCACCTGGTCGACGAGCAGGGCAACGACGCGCTGGTGGTCAACGGCACCACCGGTGAGTCGCCGACCACCACCGACGCGGAGAAGGAGCACCTGATCCGGGCCGTGGTGGAGGCCGTCGGTGACCGCGCCAAGGTGGTCGCGGGCGTCGGCACCAACGACACCCGGCACACCATCGAGCTGGCCGCCGCCGCCGAGAAGGCGGGCGCGCACGGTCTGCTGGTGGTCACCCCGTACTACAACAGGCCGCCGCAGAGCGGGTTGCTGCGCCACTTCACCGCGGTGGCCGACGCCACCGGCCTGCCGGTGATGCTGTACGACATTCCGCACCGCTCCGGCGTGCCGATCGACACCGAGACGCTGGTCCGGCTCGCCGAGCACGGGCGGATCGTCGCGGTCAAGGACGCCAAGGGCGACCTGACCGCCACCAGCTGGGTCACCAGCCGGACCACCCTCGCCTTCTACAGCGGCGAGGACGCGCTCACCCTTCCGGCGCTGGCCGTCGGCAGCGTGGGCGTGGTCGGCACCTCGACGCACTTCACCGGGGCGCTGACCGCACAGATGATCGAGGCGTACGACGCGGGGGACATGCCTGCCGCGCTGGCCCTGCACCGGCGGCTGCTGCCGCTGTTCACCGGCATCTTCCGTACCCAGGGCACGATCCTGGTGAAGGCGGGCCTGGCATCGCTGGGCCTGCCTGCCGGCCCGGTGCGACCCCCGCTCGTGGACGCCACCGACGACGAGATCGCCCAGCTGCGCGCGGACTTCGCGGCAGCGGGCCTGGAGCTGCCCGAATGAACGAACGAAACGATGGACGTCGAGTAACGGCGTCGCAGAACGAGGTGGACGCGTGACCGAGGCGCACATCGAGGCGGAACTGCCCCCGCCGCTGCCGGAGGGCGGCCTGCGGATCATCCCGCTGGGCGGGCTCGGCGCCATCGGTCGGAACATGACCGTCTTCGAGTACGACGGCAAGTTGCTGATCGTCGACTGCGGGGTGCTGTTCCCCGACGTCGAGCAGCCGGGTGTGGACCTGATCCTGCCCGACTTCGGCCCGATCCTGGACCGGCTCGCCGACGTCCAGGCGATCGTGCTGACGCACGGCCACGAGGACCACATCGGCGCGGTGCCGTACCTGCTCGCCCACAAGCCCGACATCCCGCTGGTCGGCTCACAGTTCACCCTCGCCCTGGTCGAGGCGAAGTTGGCCGAGCGGCGGATCCAGCCGTACACGCTGACCGTGCGGGAGGGCGGCCGCGAGCGGCTCGGCCCGTTCGAGTGTGAGTTCTTCGCGGTCAACCACTCGATCCCGGACGCCCTCGCGGTGGCCATCCGCACCCCCGCCGGCCTGGTGCTGCACACCGGCGACTTCAAGATGGACCAGCTTCCCCTGGACGGCCGGATCACCGACCTGGCCGGCTTCGCCCGGCTCGGTGCCGAAGGCGTCGACCTGCTGCTGTCCGACTCCACCAACGCGGAGATCCCCGGCTTCGTCACCCCGGAGCGGGAGATCGGGCCGGTGCTCGACTCGATCTTCGCGAAGGCCAAGGGCCGCATCATCGTGGCCTCGTTCGCCTCGCACGTGCACCGCGTGCAGCAGGTCTTCGACTCCGCCGCCGAGCACGGTCGCAAGGTCGCGCTGATCGGCCGTTCCATGGTCCGCAACATGGGCATCGCCCGGGACCTCGGCCTGCTCAACATCCCGGCCGGCCTGGTCATCGGGATCGAGGAGGCGACCACGCTGCCGCCGGAGCAGATCGTGCTGATGTCCACCGGTTCCCAGGGTGAGCCGATGAGCGCGCTGGGCCGGATGGCCAGCGGCGACCACCGGCACATCACCATCGCCCCCGGTGACACCGTCGTGCTGGCCTCCTCGCTGGTGCCCGGCAACGAGACCTCGGTCTACCGGGTGATCAACCGGCTCGCCCGGGCCGGCGCGGTGGTCGTGCACAAGGACGTGGCCAAGGTGCACGTCTCCGGGCACGCCCCGGCGGGCGAGCTGCTCTACCTGCTCAACGTGGTCCGGCCCAGCAACCTGATGCCGGTGCACGGCGAGTGGCGGCACCTGCGCGCCCACGCCCGGCTCGGCATCGAGTCCGGGGTCGCCGCCGACCGGGTGGTGATCTGCGAGGACGGCGACGTCGTCGACCTGGTCGAGGGCCGAGCCAGCCTGGTCGGGCACGTGAAGAGCCGGTACGTCTACGTGGACGGCCTTGCCGTCGGCGACGTCAGCGAGTCACTGCTCACCGAACGGCGGATCCTCGGTGACGGAGGCTTCATCGCCACCACCGTGGTCGTCGACTCGGTCACCGGCAAGGTGGTCGCCGGCCCGACGCTCTCCGCGAAGGGTTTCTCCGAGGACCCGGAGGCGTTCAACCCGGTGGTGCCGCTGGTCACCGAGGCGCTCAACCGGGCCGCGGCGGACGGCATCACCGACCCACACCAGCTCCAGCAGATCGTCCGGCGGACCGTGGGGCGGTGGGTCAACGACAAGTACCGTCGTCGGCCGATGATCGTGCCCACCGTCGTCGAGGTCTGAGCGACTCCCGCTGACGCCGGTCCACCCGAACGGGGTGGGCCGGCGTCGCCGTGTCCGGGGCGGTCAGGGCAGCGCGGCGACCGCCTCGGCGTACGCGACGCCGGTGGCGATGGCGGCGTCCATGAGGACCCGCAACTGCGCCGGGGCGACGCCGTGGGCCAGGTCCGTGGCCAGGTCGCCGGCCAGCACCAACTCGTCGCCGAGGTCGTGGGCGTACGCCTTCGGCAGCAGCCGGTCGTGGTTCCACGCGTTGCAGAAGGCGTACGCCTCGGCGCGGCGGGCCGCCGGCAACCGGCGGTTGGCCATGGCGCGGGCGTGTAGCACCTCACCGCGCTCACCGGCCCGCCGGAACTGGATCACCGCACTGTCCCAGTGGCCGACCACGGTCTCGCCCTCGTCCACCAGGTACGGGTCGCCGCGCCCGTCGAGGATCGCGGTGATCATGGCGAGGGAGAGCGCTGACAACTCGCGTTCGCCAGGCTCGGCCTCGACGTCGGAACGGTCGTCGTCGGGTTCGTCGAGCCCGTCAGGCTCGTCGTCGGTGGGCAGTGGAACCTGCGCCGCGAGTGGGCGCTCGGCCAACCAGGCGGCCATCCGTCCGGAGTGGTGCCCGGTGCCGTTGCGCGCGTCGAAGCTGCCTGCCAACTCGCTGGCCACCCCGAGCAGCAGCGCCCCGAGCGTGGCAACGTCCAACTCGGTGGCCGCCCGCTCGCCGTACGCCGGGCGGGGCATCGTCCGCCCGCCCAGCCCCGCCTCCACGGCCAGCGCGCAGACCAGTGCCCCGGCGGCGGCGAACTCCATCGCGGCGAGATCGTCGGTCGGCCGGTCCAACCGGGGCAGCTGCTCGGCCAGAATGGCCAGCCCGCGTTCCAGGTGCCCGCCCAGCGCGCAGAACCGCAGGTGCGCGGCGAGGTGCGGGAACGCCGCCCGCTCACGTCGGTGCCGGCGGTACGCCCGCACGTGTGCCGCCGCCGCCCGCGCCGGCTCGCCGGTGCGCAGTGCCGGCAGCAGACCGGCGACCAGGTCCCGTTCGGGCTGGTCGGTGCAGGAACGCGGATCGCCGTCGGATTCGGCGAGTTCGGTGAGCGCGGCGGTCCACTCGCCCCACCCGGCCAGCAACTCGGCGCGCCGGGCCGAGGCGCAGCCCGGGCAGCCGCCGGCCGGGCCGGGCCGTTTGCCGGACCAGCGCTCGTACCAGTGCCGGGCGGTGGGCTCGTCGCCCAGGTGATCGGCGATCCGGCAGTGCAGCTCCGCGACCGTCGGCGTGTCCGGGCCGTCCGCGCCGACGCGGTGGGCCAGGTCGTGCAGCAGGGACCGGGTCTGGTCCAGCCCGACCCGGGGGGTGCCGAGCAGTGCCTCCACCGCGTACCGCTGGTAGCGCAGCAGCAGCCCGGTCTCCGGGTCGGTGAGCAGGTCGGGTCGGTGGTCGGCGGCGGCCCGGCAGCGCCGGACCGGCTCGACCAGCCGCCACCGCTCCCCGTGCAGCAGGTACGCCTCGATCAGCGCGAACCGCGCCTCCATCCCGGACCGGACGTCGCCGGCCGCGTCGGCGCGTTCGGCGAGCCGTTCCAGCGCCACCTGCCGGGCCGGGCCGTCGGGGAGGTCGCGGGCGTCGGTGAGCGCGGCCTCCAGCGCCGGCACCCGGCCGGTCACGACGGCACCGCGCCGGGCAGTCGACGGACCGCCACGGCCAGTTGGCAGCCGGTGGAGATGCCACAGTCGAGCAGTTGGTCGAGCTGATGGGGGGTCACTCCGCGTTCCAGGTCGGCGATCACCTCTCCGTACACCCGGGCTCGGCCGTCGTCGTCGACGTGCACGAACGCCTTCGGCCAGAGCCGGTCGTGGTTCCAGGAGTTGCAGAACGCGTACAGGTCGGGCACCCGTTCGATGCCGAAGGTCGGATCGACCATCGTGCGGATCTGGAGCAGCTCCCCGTCGCCGCCGACGCGGAGGAACCAGATCATGTTGTCGTCGAAGCGGCCCACCAGTTCGCCGTCCGGGGTCAGGCCGACGGACCGGCCGCGGGCGGCGAGCACCGCGGCGACCAGTTCGCCGGTCAGTGGACGCAGTGCGCCAGGGTGCCCGGCCAGCGGATCGTCCGGATCGCCCGCGATTTCCGGCGACGCCATGGGGCATCCCTTCTGAGGCGGATATCACGACCGGCGGCGGGGTTCGTGTTACGACGCGCGGACACGAACCGGAAAAGCGGGGATCTGCCCGGCCCCACCGTTACCGTGACTCTATGGCGGGCCGTACCTCTCAGGCGAGCCGGCGGCGCGGCGCGTCGCCGCGCGGTGGCACTAACAGTCGTGCCCGTCAGCCGGCGAAGAAGACCACCCGGGCTCCGGTCCGACGTCGCACCACGCCGCCCCGGCCCGGCCCGGCGGTCTACGTCGGCCGTGCGGTCGGTGCACTGTGGATGGGGTTGGCGCACGGGATGGGCTGGGCCGTGCGCGCCGCTGGCCGGCAGGCCGCCTCGGCCCGTGATCTCGACCCGGAGCACCGCCGGGACGGCGCCGGGCTGCTGATGTTCGGGCTCGCCCTGCTCTCCGCCGTGGCGCTCTGGCTGTCCGGAGCGGGGCCGGTGGGGGCGCGACTGGCCGACACGGTCCGGCTGTTCCTGGGCGCGATCTCGGTGGTCGTACCGGTGCTGCTGATGATCGGGGCGTGGCGGTTGATGCGTCAGCCGGCGGATCCGGCGCACCGGGGCCGCGGGTTGATCGGCTGGGGTTCGCTGCTGGTGTCGACCGCCGCGCTGCTCCAGATCGGCCAGGACCCGGCCGGCCCACTGCAACGTGACTTCGCCGGCGGCCTGGTCGGCGCGGGCGTCGGTGGGCTGCTGGAGCGGGCTGTGACCGCCTGGGTGGCGGTGCCGCTGCTCATTCTGCTGCTGCTCTTCGGCCTGCTCGTGGTGACCGCGACGCCGATCAACAAGATTCCCGAGCGGCTGGGCCTGCTCGCCGGCGGGCTGGTGGGCACACCGGAGGCGGACGAGGAGGCGGACGAGTCGGCCGCCAAGCCGGCCCGCAGACGACCGGCGAAGCGGATGCCCCCGCCACTGGACCCGGACGACTTCGAGGACCTGGACGGCGCGGACCTCCAGGAAACCATGGTGCTGCCGCGCAAGTCTCCGGCGAAGGTGCCGGCGAGCCGCAAGCCGCCGGCCGAGCCGCCGGAGCACTCGCCCGCCCCGACCCGGGCCGAGCAGCTCGCGTTGACCGGGCTGGCCGGGGACTACACGTTGCCACCGGCCAACATGCTCAGTGCCGGGGCTGCCGCGAAGACCCGCAGCAAGGCCAACGACGAGGTGATCGCCGCGCTGACCGGCGTGTTCGACCAGTTCGATGTGGACGCCGCGGTCACCGGCTTCACCCGTGGCCCGACCGTCACCCGTTACGAAGTGGAGTTGGGCCACGGCGTCAAGGTCGAGCGGATCACCCAACTGTCCCGCAACATCGCGTACGCGGTGAAGTCGCCGGACGTCCGGATCCTCAGCCCGATCCCGGGCAAGAGCGCCGTCGGCGTGGAGATCCCGAACACCGACCCGGAGAACGTCGCCCTCGGCGACGTGCTGCGTTCACGGGCGGCGACCAGCGATCACCACCCGATGGTGGTGGCGCTCGGTAAGGACATCGAGGGCGGCTACGTGGTGGCCAACCTCGCGAAGATGCCACACATCCTGATCGCCGGCGCCACCGGCGCGGGCAAGGCGCTGGCCCTGGACACACCGATCCCGACGCCTGACGGCTGGTCCACGATGGGTGACCTCCAGGTTGGCGGGAAGGTCTTCGACGAACGCGGTCGTAGCTGCACCATCGTCGCTGCCACCCCAGTGATGTACGACCGCCCGTGTTACGAAGTGGAGTTCTCCGACGGCACGGTCATCGTCGCTGACGCCCAGCACCAATGGCAAACGACGACGAGGGCTGGCCGCACCCAGCGAACCCATCGCTGGAGGGACGGGTCTTACTGGTCGGCGGATGATGTGCGGCGGCTGGCTGCAAAGGCAGACGAGGTGTTGGCAGAGCCTGATCGCTCGGTATCGACTGATGAGGTTATCTCCGACGCCGGCCAGCAGTTCCGGAACGCGCTGTATAAGGTCGCGCGTGGGCTGCCGAAGGAGCCGGGGAATACCCTGACCAGGTATGTGCGGGGTGGACGCGAGGTGACCCGCCGAGTTCCCGCCTATTCCCGTCACCGTCTCTATCAGGCGTTGAGCGAGCTCGTCGCTGATCCGGGCCGGTCGGGTCGGAGGCGTAGCTTCGACGACCGGCCAGTGACGACCGAAGAGATCGCAGCCTCGCTGCGGGTGGTCGGGCGTGGCGGATCCTGGGCCAACCATGCGGTCGCGGTGTGCGGACCCCTCGACTATGCAGAGCAGGATCTACCAATCGCTCCGTACACCATGGGTTGTTGGCTGGGTGATGGCACGACCGGCACGGCCGGCTTCACCTGCGACGAGGAGGAACTGCTGGACAACATTCGGCTGGACGGGTACGTCGTGACGAAGCATCCCTCCAGCCGGCTGCAATATACGATCTCCAATGGGCCAGAACGGGATGGGCGAATCGCCGAGGCCGTGGATCTGTTCGCTCAGGGTGTGAGCCTCGTGCGGGCGGCTCGGCAGGTCGGGGTCGGCCTCACCGCTGTGTGCAGGGCGGCTCGAGGTCGGGCCAGGGCTGTCCGTCCGGACCGCCGAGAGTCAGAGTCCGCTCCCCGTGAGCAGTACCGGACGTTGCGGCACTCGTTCCGCGAGATCGGCACGAAACATATCCCTGCCAGCTACCTACGCTCCTCGGAACAGCAGCGTCGTGCTCTGCTGGCCGGTCTGTTGGACACGGACGGAACAATTTCCCCTCGGGGTGGCGTCGAGCTCGGTCTCACCAACGAACGTCTGGCGCAGGATGCGCTAGAGCTGATCATCGGGCTCGGCTACCAGGCGACAATGACGACCAAGCGGGTAAAGGGCCGGACCGAGGCGTCCTCCACCTGTTACCGCATCCACTTCACCCCGTCCGACAAGGTCTTCCGGCTCACACGCAAGGCAAGTCGTCAGGTGGTCAGCGGGCGTGCCACAACCTCCCGGCGATACATCGTGGATGTACGACCGATTCCCTCGGTGCCCGTGCGATGCATCGAGGTCGACAGTCCGAGTCATCTGTACCTGGCCAGCCGCGCGTGCATCCCCACCCACAACTCCAGCTGCCTCAACACCCTGCTGGTGTCCATCCTCACCCGGGCCACCCCGGACGAGGTCCGGCTGCTGCTGATCGACCCGAAGCGGGTCGAGATGACCGGCTACGGGGGCATCCCGCACCTGGTCACCCCGATCGTGACCAATGCCAAGAAGGCGGCCGACTCGCTGGACTGGGTGGTCCGCGAGATGGACATGCGCTACGACGACCTCGCCGCCAACGGGGTCCGGCACATCGACGACTTCAACCGTAAGGTCCGCAACGGCGAGATCAAGGCCCCGCCGGGCAGCGAACGCGAGATGCGGCCGTACCCGTACCTGCTGGTGATCGTGGACGAGCTGGCCGACCTGATGATGGTCGCGCCGCGCGACGTGGAGGACTCGGTCGTCCGGATCACCCAGTTGGCCCGTGCCGCCGGTATCCACCTGGTGCTGGCCACCCAGCGTCCCTCGGTCGACGTGGTGACCGGTCTGATCAAGGCGAACGTGCCGTCCCGGCTGGCGTTCGCCACCTCCTCCCTGGCGGACTCCCGGGTCATCCTCGACCAGCCGGGCGCGGAGAAGCTGCTCGGCCGTGGTGACGGGCTCTTCCTGCCGATGGGCGCCTCCAAGCCGGTGCGCATCCAGGGCGCCTGGGTCACCGAGCGCGAGATCGCCGATGTGGTGAAGTTCTGCAAGGACCAGCGGGAGCCGGAGTTCCGCAAGGACGTGCTGGCCCCGGCGCAGGAGAGCAAGAAGAAGATCGACGAGGACATCGGCGACGACCTCGACCTGCTGGTCCAGGCGGTGGAGCTGGTGGTCACCTCGCAGTTCGGCTCGACCTCGATGCTCCAGCGCAAGCTGCGGGTCGGTTTCGCGAAGGCCGGTCGCCTGATGGACCTGATGGAGACCCGGGGAGTGGTCGGGCCGTCCGAGGGGTCGAAGGCGCGCGACGTGCTGGTCAAGCCGGACGAGTTGGACGAGGTCCTGGTCGGTCTGCGCGGCGACGGGGACTGACCGACAGCCGATCCCGGACGCAGGACGGGCCCGCCGGTTTCCGGCGGGCCCGTGACGTGGGGGAGCGGTCAGTTGTTGATCAGGGCGCCGATGATCACCAGGCTGATGATCGCGGCGACGACGCTCGCCACGGCGGCGTACCAACCCAGCGGCTTGTCGCCCAGCACCGCGCCGACGACGCCCGCGATGACGCCGAGCACGCCGAAGATGATCGGGTTGAGGAGCAGGGCCAGGACCGCGAAGACGAAACCCACGATGGTGAGGATGCGGGCGGCGCTGCTGCGGGGACGGGCGGTGCTCGGCATGTCGGCCATGTCTTCCTCCGGTTGAGAGCCTGTCGTGACAGATCGATCACTACCCACTGTGGGCGCGGCTCACGCCTGCCGACGGAGCGCCTCAGTGGAAGATCTTCAACCCGATCACGCCCGCGACCACCAGCAGCAGGCAGAGAATTCGGGGCAGGCTCGCCGACTCGCCGAGCGCCAGCATTCCGACCAGCGCGGTGCCGACCGCGCCGATGCCGACCCAGACCGCGTAGCCGGTGCCGACGGGGATGTCCCGCAGCGCGTACGACAGCCCGGCCATGCTCAGCAGCAGGGCCACCACGAACACCACGGACGGGGTCAGCCGGCTGAAACCGGCGCTGCGGTCCAGGGCGATTGCCCAGGCCGTCTCCAGCAGTCCCGAGATCACCAGTACGAGCCAGGCCATCGTTCACCTCACCGGAAGTGCCCGGGGCTGCCGCGCCGGGACGAGTCGAGTCTGCACGTCACGCGGGGCGTCTTGGCCTGACCGGGTACGCCCACCACTCGTCCGGAGCGGCCATGAACAACCGGCCACCGAATCCGACGCTAGCACCGACCCCGGCGCCGTGGCGGTGACCACCACCACGGTCCGTTGACCTCTACCTTACTTCAACTTGCAGTATCGCCAGCATGACCATGCTCTACGCCGACCCCGAGGTCGCCGCCGCGCTGGACGCCGCCACCACGGTCGACGCCATGCGTGCCGCGCTCCTGGCCGCGTACGAGGGACGCCTGATCGCGCCGCCCCGGGCCGCCGCACCGCTGGGCGGTGGGCGGATGGTGCTCACCGCCGGGCACCTGGTCGGCGAGTGGTACGGCTTCCGCTCGTACGACACCTTCGGCCACCCCCAGGGCGAGCAACTGGTGGTGTTGCACGACGCCCGGACCGGGGCGATCCGGGCGGTCGCGGTGGGCGAGGAGCTGGGTTCCCGTCGTACCGGCGGGTTGGGTGGCGTCGCGGTCGACGCGCTGGCCCGACCCGACGCCGCCACAGTCGGTGTGATCGGCTCCGGCCGACAGGCGTGGACCCAGGTCTGGGCCGCAGCCGCGGTCCGCCCGTTACGCGAGGTGGTGGTGCACAGCCGGTCCGCCGCTCGCCGGGAGATCTTCGCCACCCGGGTCCGTGACGAACTGGGCGTGCCGGCCCGCGCGGTGGCCGACCCGGGCTCGGCCGTCGCCGGGCGGGACCTGGTGGTGCTGGCGACCACCAGCCCGACCCCGGTCCTCTGCGCCGCCGACCTCAGCCCCGGCACGCACGTCAACGCGGTCGGCTTCAAGCAACGCGACCGCAGTGAGTTCGGCACCGATCTGCTGGACACCGCCGATCTGCTGGTCACCGACTCGGCAGCCCAGGCGGCGGACTACCAGCCGCCGATGCTCGCGGCCACACCCCCGTACGCCGGGCGGTTGCGCGACCTGGGCGGCATCCTGGCCGGCGCGGTCCCCGGCCGGACCAGCGCGGACCAGGTCTCCGTCTTCTGCTCCACCGGCCTGGCCGGCACCGAGGTGTTCCTGCTCGACGCGCTGACCCGGGTGGCGGCCCCGGCGCGCTGACCGGCTGACGGGACAGGGCTGACCGAATGGTGTCGACCGTCTCCGCAGCCCGCGTGCGTGGGCTCACCCGGCCGGCCCGGTACCCTCGGATGGTGTCTGCCACCTCTCCTTCTCCCGCTGACCACGCCGAGGGCCGTCGCGTCGCCCTGCTGACCCTGGGCTGTGCCCGCAACGAGGTCGACTCGGAGGAGCTGGCCGCCCGCCTGCACGCCGACGGCTGGCAGGTGACCACCGACGGCGAGGGCGCCGACGTGGTGGTCGTCAACACCTGCGGTTTCGTGGAGAAGGCCAAGCAGGACTCCATCCAGACCCTGCTCGCCGCCGCCGGAACGGGCGCCAAGGTGGTCGCCGCGGGCTGCATGGCCGAGCGGTACGGCCGCGAGCTGGCCGACAGTCTGCCCGAGGCCCAGGCGGTGCTGAGCTTCGACGACTACCCCGACATCGCCGCCCGGCTGAACGCCGTCGTCGCCGGCGAGCAGATCACCGCGCACACCCCACGGGACCGGCGCGAGCTGCTGCCGCTGACTCCGGTGCAGCGCCGCGACAGCGGGGTTTCGCTGCCCGGCCACGGCACCGTGACCCGCACCCCCGTCGACACCGACGAGCACACCCCGGCCCACCTGCGCCAGGTGTTGCGCCGACGGCTCGACACCGGCCCGGTGGCCTCGCTGAAGCTGGCCAGCGGCTGCGACCGCCGCTGCGCGTTCTGCGCCATCCCGGCCTTCCGGGGGGCCTTCGTCTCGCGTACCCCGGATGAGCTGCTCGCCGAGGCGGAGTGGCTGGCCAAGTCCGGCGTACGGGAGCTGGTGCTGGTCAGCGAGAACTCCACCTCGTACGGCAAGGACCTGGGTGACCCGCGCGCCCTGGAGAAGCTGCTGCCGCAGCTCGCCGCGGTGAGCGGCATCGTCCGGGTGCGGGCCAGCTACCTTCAGCCGGCCGAGACCCGGCCGGGGCTGATCGAGGCGATCGCCACCACTCCGGGCGTGGCACCGTACTTCGACCTGTCGTTCCAGCACTCCAGCGAGCCGGTGCTGCGCCGGATGCGGCGTTTCGGCTCGACCGACCGTTTCCTGGAGCTGCTGGCCAGCGCCCGCGCCCTGGCCCCGGACGCGGGCGCCCGGAGCAACTTCATCGTCGGTTTCCCCGGCGAGACCCGCGCCGACGTCGAGGAGCTGGTCCGGTTCCTGACCGAGGCCCGGCTCGACGCGATCGGCATGTTCGACTACAGCGACGAGGACGGCACAGAGGCCGCGGGCCTGCCCGGCAAGGTCTCCGCCGCGACGATCAAGCGGCGCTACGACCGGCTCAGCGCCCTCGCCGACGAGCTCTGCTCGCAGCGGGCCGAGGATCGGCTCGGATCGACCGTCGAGGTGCTCGTCGACTCGGTCGAGGACGGCGTGGTGGAGGGCCGGGCGGCCCACCAGGCGCCGGAGGTCGACGGCTCCACCACCCTGGTCGCCCCGGCCGAGGGCGGGGTCGATCTGGCCGCGCTGCGCCCGGGCGATCTGGTACGCGCAACGGTGACCGGCACCGAAGGGGTGGACCTGCTCGCTGTGCCGGATGAGATGATCTCGGCGGCGCCCGGCGCGGCACGGTGACGGCGGGCCCGAGCGGAGCGGGGGACCCAGGTGGTGCGGTGCCGGGAACGCCACGGCGGCCCGAGCGGAGTACGGCGGTGACCGGGGCGACGGAGTCGACGCCCGGCCGGGTGGTGGCCGTGGTGCCCGTCGTCAACGCGGCCAACGCGCTGACCGCCCTGCGGTTGGTGCTGGTGCCGGTCTTCGCCGCCTCGGTGATCATGTCCGGGATGACCCACGCCGGTTGGCGGATGGCGGCCTGCCTGATCTTCGCCGTGGCCTCGGCCACCGACCTGGTGGACGGTTGGATCGCCCGCCGCTTCGGGCTGGTCACCTCGGTCGGCAAGGTGGCCGACCCGATCGCCGACAAGGCGCTCACCGGTGCGGCGCTGGTGCTGCTCTCCTGGTACGACCAACTGCCCTGGTGGGTGACCGCGCTGATCCTCGTCCGCGAGCTGGGCATCACCGGGCTGCGGTTCTGGGTGATCCGGCACGGCGTGATCGCCGCCAGCCGAGGCGGCAAGGTCAAGACCGCGCTCCAGATCCTGGCCATCGCCTGGTACCTCTGGCCGATGCCGGCCGCGCTCGCCGTCGTCGGCCCGTGGATCATGGGAGCCGCCGTCCTGGTAACGGTAGCCACCGGCTTCGACTACATAACCCAAGCCATACGCCTGCGCCGCCCCCGCTAACCCCCGGGGTTTTCCCGCGTTGATCATGAAGTTATTGCCATCCCGCGCGGCGTGTCGTGACGCTAACTTCATGATCGACGCGATTGTGGGGTTCGGGTTGGGGGTTTGGTGGGGGAGGGTGTTGAGGTGGACGGTGTTGAGGTCGGCAGTGCGGCGGCGGGGGTCGTGCATCGGCTGGCCGAGCGGCACGAGACCCTGGCCACCGTCGAATCGCTCACCGGCGGGTCGCTGGCCGCCTCGATCGTGAACATCGCCGGTGTCAGCGGGATCTACCGGGGTGGCTTGGTGGTCTACGCCACCGAGTTGAAGGCGACCCTGGCTGGCGTCCCCGTCGACCTGCTGTCCGAGCGGGGGCCGGTGGACCCGGAGGTGGCGGCGGCGCTCGCCGAGGGTGGCCGGCAACGATGCGGCGCGGACTGGGGTTTGGCTACCACCGGGGTCGCCGGCCCCGAGCCGCAGGACGGAAAGCCGGTGGGCCTGGTCTACGTCGCGGTCGCCGGCCCGAACGGCGGTGCGGTCCGTCAGCTCCACCTGGACGGGGGGCGGGACCATGTTCGCGCTGCGGCGGTGGTCGAGGCGCTGCGGCTGCTCACCGAACGGCTCGTTGCCGCGACACCGTGACAGCCAGCGGGGCGGGGCGGGACTGGGCGGCGGCCCTCCCGGGAAGCCCGCCCCGGCGAACCGACGGGCGGGGCGGGATGTCGCTCGGGCCCGCAACGGGTACGGTTGCGGGAAGGCTCCGACGTTCGGGGTCGGCGTGGTCCGCCGCGACCGGCTGCCCAGCGCCGGGCGCGAGGTATCCCTCAGGGGGAGGTGCGATGATCCTGCTACGCCGGGTGATCGGTGACGCACTGCGAGCGCGCCGTCAGGGGCAGCAGCGCACGCTGCGCGAGGTCTCCACCGCCGCCAACGTCAGCCTCGGCTACCTCTCCGAGATCGAACGCGGGCACAAGGAACCGTCGAGCGAGCTGCTCGCCGCGATCTGCGACGCCCTTGGCGCCCGCCTGTCCGAGCTGCTGCGTGAGGTGAGCGACACCGTGGCGCTCGCCGAGCAGATGCCCGAGGTGCTCGTCTCGATGCAGGACGAGCCGGCCGACGTCGCAGCCAAGACCACCAACCGGGGTGTCCGTCAGGTCACCTCCGACGGCAAGGTCGCTGTCTCGGTCCGCCAGGACTCGCCGCTCAAGGCCACGCTGCGCAGCACCCGGGTCCGCCCGACCGAGCGCGACCGGGACGTGGTCTGCGCCGCCTGACCCCGATCCGGTTGACCATGGGCGGGGTGGCCCCGGCCGCGTAGGGTTGCTCACAGGAGCCGCCGGTGCTGTCGACCGCCCGGTACGGATGCCTCATTGGCGTTCGGCTGGGACGATGGAGACCGGCCGGTAACGGTCGGTCGGTTCTGCCGGCCCGGCCGTGGTGGAGCGACGCTACTGAGGGGATACCACGGAGATGGCGAACCCGTTCGTCAAGGGTTGGAACTACCTGATGGCACTCTTCGGTGCGAAGATCGACGAGCATGCCGATCCCAAGGTGCAGATCCAGCAGGCCATCGAGGATGCCCAGCGGCAGCACCAGGCGCTGGTCCAGCAGGCCGCCGCGGTGATCGGCAACCAGCGTCAGCTGGAGATGAAGCTGTCCCGGCAGATGTCCGAGGTCGAGCGGTTGCAGGGCAACGCCCGCCAGGCCCTGGTGCTGTCCGACCAGGCCCGGGCCAAGGGCGACGAGGCCGAGGCGGTGCGCTTCGAGCAGTCCGCGCAGACGCTGGCCAGCCAGCTCGTCTCCGCCGAGCAGGCCACCGAGGACCTGAAGACCCTGCATGACCAGGCGCTGGGTGCCGCCGCCCAGGCCCGCCGAGCGGTCGAGAACAACTCGATGATCCTCCAGCAGAAGCTCGCCGAGCGCACCAAGCTGCTCAGCCAACTGGAGCAGGCCAAGATGCAGGAGACGGTGGCCCGCTCGCTGGAGTCGATGTCGTCGCTGACCGCGCCGGGCACCACCCCGTCACTGGATGAGGTGCGCGACCGCATCGAGCGGCGGTACGCCAACGCGATGGGCCGCGCCGAACTGGCCGGCAACTCCGTCGAGGGCCGCATGTTGGAGATCCAGAAGGCCACGATCGACTCGGCCGGCTCGGCCCGGCTGGAGCAGATCCGGTCCAGCATGGCGGGGGAGCAGCTCGGCGGCGCCACCCAACGACCGGCCGTGCCGCAGGCCGAGAAGGCCGGCCCGGCCAACGACCCGACGGCTGCCGCCCGGCTGGACGAACTGCGCGCCAGCATGGCTCGCGAGCGGGGCACCGGCGACCCGACCGCTGCCGGCTGAACGACCGGACCGAGGAGTCACTGTGGCAGACGAGCGGACCCGGTACTTCCGGAAGCTGGGTCGGCTTCGCCGGTCGGCCCGACGGTGGAGTGTGCTGGCCGGTGGGCTCGGCGGCGCGGCGGTGGTGCTGACTCCGTACGCCGGCGTTGGTCTGCCCGACGCGGCCTGGGCTGGCGCCGCGGGCAGTGCCATGGCGCTCGCCGCCTGGCGTTGGATCGACGTGCGCGCCCTGGCCGCCCAGCCGGCGCCCCCCGCGCTCGACCCGGCCGAGGCGGCGGCCCGGTCGAGGGCCCGGTTGATCGCCGCCGTCGAGCGGCTGCCGGTCGGCCCGGGCGTGCTGGCCGAGGTGCGCCGGGTCCGTTCCCGGATCGCACTGCGCGGCACCAGCGCCGGGGAGCCGTGGGCCCGACTGGACCAGGCGGCGCTCACCCTGGCCGGAATGGCTCCCCGGCTCACCGGGCTGGCCGAGCCGGCGGTGCTGGAGGCCGCCGCCGCCGACCGCTCGCTGCGCGAGCTGGCCGCCCGGGTGGCCAGCGTCGAACGTGCCCTGCGGTTGGCTCCGGCCGACGCTCGGCCGCCGTTGGCCGAGGCGCACGCCGCACTGGCCGCCCAACTGGAGGGCGGGGTGGCGGCGTACGAACGGTTGGTGGTCGCCGCCGCCGGCTATCTGGCCGAGGACTCCCGACCGGAGACCGCCCACCCGGCCGCCGACCGGCTCACCGAGGCGACCGACCTGCTGCACGGGGTCGCCGGTGCCCTCGCCGAACTGCGGGCCGTCGGCACCCCGCTGCGCGCGCCGACGCGCTGACCGGGCCGTCGGCACCCCGCTGCGCGCGCCGACGCGCTGACCGGGCCACCCCCGGGACCGCGCGCCGACCTCGGGCCGGTCACGGTGGTGTCGTCACCACGACCGGCCCGGTGTACGGCGAGGTGCCAACGACGTTGAACGACCGGATCCGGTAGTGGTAGGTGACGCCCCGGGCCAGCCCCGTGTTGGTGAACCCGCGACCGGTCACCGTGAAGGTGGCCACCTCCTGGTCGAAGGCCGGGTCGAGGGCCCGCTGCACGGTGAACCCGGACCCCGGGCCGCCGGGGGTGCTCGCCGCCCACGCCAGGGTCACCGTCGCGGTGTCCGGCCCCGGAGCGCTGGCGGCGGCGCTCACCCCGCTGGGGGTGCCCGGCGCGGGTGGTGAGGTCACCGTGGCGACCGTCGACCACGCCGAGGCGGCGCCAAGGTAGGTGGTCCGCACTCGGTAGTAGTACGTGGTGTTCGGTGCGACGGTCGCGTCCAGGTGGTTGTCGCCGACCCCGATCGCCGTGGTGCCCGGGCCGCTGGTGAACGTCGGGTTGGTGGCCCGTTGCACGTCGATGCCGGTGGCGAACGACCGGTTCGTCCAGCGCAGCGCCACCCGCAGGGGCGCGGCCGGCGGGAGCGTCGCCACCAGACCGCTCGGCGCGGCCAGGTGCACCGAGGCGGGCACCCCGTTCGACCAGGATGAGTAGCTGACCGCGTTCTCCGCCCGGATCCGGTAGTGGTAGGTCACCCCGGGGGTGACTGTCGCGTCGGTGTACCGGGTGGCGGCGGCCGCGACGGTGATCGTGGTGACCTCGCCGCCGAAGGTCACGTCGGTCGCCCGTTGCAGCAGGTGGCTGGTGGCGGGTGGTCGCCCGCCGTTGCTGGTCCAGGCCAGCGCGATCGCGGGTAGCGCGGTGGCCGAGCCGGGCACCGGGGTGGCGGTCAGCCCGGTCGGGGCCTTCGGCGCCACCCGCAGCACCAACGGTCGGGTCATCCCACCGTCGCGATGGCCGGCGAGTTGGCTGTGCCAGCGGTACTCCCAGCCCAGGTTGACCAGTTGGTTGACCATAGTGGCGGGTCGCCCGTCGGCTGGGCTGATCGGTGTCGAGCCGGTCCGCGCTCCGGCCGGGCGACAGGGGTCGAGCAGCCGGACGCTGTCGCCCAGCTTGAACGGCAACACCGGGGCGACCGGGCGCAGCGCCACCACCACGTCCTCCCGGGGGTTGACCCGGACGATTCCCTTCCAGCCCAACTCCGTGCCGTGCGGAAGTCGCAGCGTGCCGTCCCAGCCAACCCGGTTGATCACCTGCAGGTCGCAGCCGCCGACCTGCAACGGCTCGGTCTGCCGGACGTTGCCACTGATCCGCCAGAGCTGTGTGCCGTCGGTGGGGCCGCCCACCGGCACGGCGGTGTCGGTCGCGAAGAGGACCTCGGTGACCGGGTCGGTGGCACCGAGCGGCAGCGCGTTCTGGTGGAGCGGCCCGGCGTGCGGGTGCCCGACGCCGAGCCGGCCGGCCAGCCGACCGTGGTCCGGCTCGAAGATCTGTTGCGCGGCCTTGACCGCGATGGGCAGGGTCACCGGGCCGGTGCCGGCGGTCGGCGTGAACGTCACGGTGGTGGCGTGCACCGGCACCGTCGTCTGCGCCGCCGTCCGGGTGCCGAACGCCGGGTCGTACGCCGGTTGCGGGACGATCGGCGGGCGCTGGCTGGCCGCGTACGCCTGGGGTAGCCGTTCGCGCAGCCGGTTCAGGTCGTACGGCGGCGCGGGCGTCCCGCCGACCCGGAACTGGAGCAGGGTGCGGGTGTTCGGGCCGTACCCCGGTTCGGTCGGCGGCGGGCCGCCCTCGGCGCTGCGGTCCGGGGCGTCGGTGTGCTGGTCGTAGCGGGGGTCGAAGCCGGGCAGTGGGGCCGGAGCGTCGTTGTACAGGATCAGCGTGGTGCCCGGTGGCACAGCGGAGAAGTCGACGAGCACGTCGGCCCGCTCGCCCGGGGCGAGGAGCAGCGTGTGCCCGTCGACGTTCAGCACTGTCGGGTCGAGCCGGTCGTACCGGTAGCCGATCGGTCGGTTCGGCAGCACCACCGGCGCCGGCAGGAGGCCGCCCTCGTTGCCGATCTGGATGAACTCCGGGCCGGCGGCGTTCGGGTCCGGCACACCGCCGTCGCGTCCGTCGGTCGGCCACCCCGCCGGACGGTCCGCCGCGCGCGCGGCGGGCACCATCGGCACCTCACCGGCGTCGGGGTCGGTGAGCGCGCCGTCGGCCGTCCACATCGCCGCGTCGGAGCGGGCGCGGTAGAGCTGGAGGTTGAGGCTGCGGTCCAGGCAGGCGTTGAGGATCCGGAACCGGTACGCGCGCGGCCGCACCTCCAGGTACGGGTAGGCGACGCCGTTGACGAGCGGGGTGTCGCCGTACGCCTCGGGGACTGCCGACGGGTGCGGCACGTCGGGGTTCAGCGGCGGCTCCTCCGGGGCGCCGACCGGGTCGTGGTGCGGGTTCGGCACCCAGCCGTCGGCGTGGGCGTCGTGCGGGGCGCAGTTGCGGGTCCAGGGGCCGTAGTCCCACCGGCCGGTGGGGTTGCGTCCGCCGGACCGGTAGGGGTTCTGCCGGGGTTGGTAGACGTGCGGGTGCCAGAGGCTTCCTCGGGCGCCCCAGCGTTCCCGGTCCCAGGTCGGGTCCTCGGCGGCGAGTTGGGTGTCGTCCGGAACGAACGTCTTGTCCTCGATCACCAGGGGCACCTGGTCGGTCGGCAGCACCGCGTCGGCGATGAGCTGGTCCTCGGCCGGGTCGGTGAGCAGGTAGAGCGCGAGCTGTCCGGCGTAGACGGTGAGTCGGGCCAGGCCGAGGGTGTTGTCGTGGAACCACAGCAGCCGGCCGCTCTGCTCGTTCGGGAAGTAGAGGGTGGTGGCCCCGACGCCGGGCGCCGGCATGTCCGGCACGTGGGCCAGGCCGGGTCCGGTCGGGTACGGGGTGATCTCCCCGGCCGGGGTGATCCACTGACCCGGGTTGCCCGCGCTGGTCCAGCCGGTCTGCGCCCCGGCCAGGTGCAGCACGGCTCGGTTCTGCGGGTAGGGCGCCGGCCCGTCCAGCGGGCCGAGGCCAGCCCCCTCGACCGTGTCGTCGACCGGCAGGAACAGCTCGCCGGCCCGGCCGGTGGGGAGTTGGTTGATGAACTTCACCCGGACCGGTCGACCTCGACGGGCGAGGATCATCGGCCCGAGGTGCCAGGGGCGCTCCGGCGGCACCAGCGTGTTGTGTCCGGCCGGGTCGGTGCCCAGGTTGAGTTGCCGGTAGCCGCGCAGTCGGGTGGCTGGCAGGTCCCGGTGCAGCCGCTGGGCGTACTCCTGGAGGCCGATCTCGTAGTAGTCGCAGCCCGGATAGCTGATCGTGTCCGGTGCTGCCACCGGCAGTTGGCTGCCGAGATCGCCGCGGCCCGGCTGGCCGGGCAGGGGCAGCGGGTCGACGAACTTGCGCAGCCCGGTCGCGGCTGCCACCTGCCCGTCGGGGTCCCGGGTCGGGCGTGGGCTGTGGGCGAAGTTCGGCACGGGGCCGAAGTAGCGGGGCACGACGGCCGGGTCCAGGCTCGGTGTCGCAACGGCCTCCTCTGCGGTACGCGCGGCCGGCACGGACGCCACCCGGCCGTCGGCGGCGTCGGTGTCGCGGGTGGCCCGTTCGAAGAAGGTGGAGCGGAGTCTGCGGAACATCGCCATGACTCTCCCCGGTTCGGGGCGCGAGGTCCGCCACCCCGGCGTGGGGAACCTCGGCACTCTGCTGACGGTCGGTGAGCGCTCAATCGCAGCATGCGACTCCGGCGGCCGGATAGGAATTACCCAATCGTCCGTTTCTGCGATGGGTTTCGTTCGGCGAGGGCCCGGTCAGCCGGACGGCGGCGGACCCGGGCGCTCGGGCTGGCAGACCGGGCACCAGTAGGTGACCCGTTCGCCCAGTTCCTCCTTGCGGATCGCGGTGCCGCAGCGGCGGCAGGGCTGGGCGCGGCGGCCGTACACATAACTGGTCTGCCCCCGACGCAGCGAGCCGGTGCTGCTCTGCGTCCACCGACCACGGTTGGCGGCGAGCAGCCGCTGTGCGAGAGCCACCAGGCCCGGCAGATCGGGCACCCCGCCGACCGGGGTCCACGGTGACACGCCACGCAGGAACAGCACCTCGCACTTGTAGAGGTTGCCCACGCCGGCCAGGTTGCGCTGGTCCAGCAGCGCCTCGCCGATGGTCTGCTCCGGGTGGTCGGTGAGCCGACGGACCGCCTCGGCCGGGTCCCAGTCCGACCCGAGCAGGTCGGGGCCGAGGTGGCCGACCAGTTGCTCCTCGTCGGCGGTCGGCACCAGGGCCAGGTCGTGCAGGTGGTAGCCGACAGCGACAGCGCCGGCGCTGCGCAGCACCGCCCGGATCAGGTGCGCGGGTCGGCCGCTCCAGCGTCCCCCCGGGGCGTACGCCCGCCAGGCGCCGTCCATCCGCAGGTGGGAGTGCAGGGTCCAGTGCTCCTCGGTGGGGGCGCTGAGTCGCAGCAGCAGGTGCTTGCCCCGGCTGGCCGACTCGCGAACGGTCCAGCCGGTGAGCTCCGTGGTCGCCAGTTGCGGCACCCGGAAGTCACTGTCGGTGATCCGCGCGCCGGCCAGCGCGCGGTGCAGCACGCGCGCGGTGTTCCAGACGGTGTCGCCTTCGGGCACCCTGCCATCCTCCCCCGGTCGAACGAGATTCGCATGTGTCGCTATTTGTACTCAGGTTCCTCATGATCTCCTGACATGCGAAGGTCAGGGGGTTCTGAGGAGAATGCCCATGACGCGACCGCGTTGTCCTATCCCATCCGTCGCCCTCATCGCCACCCTCTGCCTCCTGCTCACCGCAGCGCTCCTGCCCGCCACCGGCAACGTCCCGGCCACACCCAGCGCACCGATCGCCCTCGTCGCCGCCGCACCCGGGGACGAACGATGGAACGCCGACCTCACCATCGTCGACCGCGACGACGTCAACGTCCGGCGTACCACCGCAGGCCTACGTCTACGCGAGGCCCGGCCCACCGGGCGCGGCGCCCGCAGCCCGCACAGCGCGGTCGCCGAGGGGATGCTGCTGACCGCTCCCCGCACCCTCGCCCGGCCGGCCACCCGGGTCCGCGCCGAGATCAACGCCGCGGTCCCGACCGGGGCGACGGTGGAGGCGCAGGTCCGCGGCTGGCGGGCCGCCGGCTGGACGGAGTGGCGGGCCGCCGGCGCGGTCTTCGACCGGCCGGTCACCCGGGTGCAGATCCGGGTGGTGCTCACCGCCCCCGATCGTGGCGCGACGGCGACCGTACGGGGCGTGCGGCTCACCGCCGACGCGAACGCCGCCGTGTCCGCCGCCACGCCCGGCCGCACCTACCGGGTGTACGCCACCCGCATCGGACTGGTCGGTGAACTGACCGCCAACGGCCGTACCGTGCAACCCCGGGACCACTTCGCGGCGCTGCCGTCGCGGCGCGGTCTCTCCCCGCTCAACACCGGCGACTACACCGTGCGGGTCTGCACCACCAGCGGTTCCCGCTGCGAATACGCCCCGGTCTGGGACGTCGGGCCGTGGAATACCCGCGACGACTACTGGAACCCCTCATCGGTGCGGGAGAACTGGAAGAACCTGCCGCAGGGGCGGCCCGAGGCGCAGGCCGCGTACCAGTCCGGCTACAACGGCGGGCGGGACCAGTTCGGGCGGATCGTGCTCAACCCGGCCGGCATCGACCTGGCCGACGGCACGTTCTGGGACGGGCTGCGGCTGACCACCAACGCCTGGGTGGACGTCGCCTACCTGTGGACCGGAGGCGGGCCGCGCGGCGTGGTCGGTGACGGGCCGCTCAACATCCGCACCGGGGCCAGCACGTCGTACGCGGTCCGTGGTCTCGCCGCCCGGCTGGCCCACGTGCCGATCCAGTGCTACGTCACCGGCCAGTCCGTCGCCGGCCCCTACCGCACCACCACCCGCTGGAACCGCCTGGCCAGCGGCCAGTACGTCAGCCACGCGTACATCTCCAGCGTGTACGGCGGCAGCGTGCCGGCCTGCTGAGCCACGCCCACCCCGTCGGGCGCCGCGCCAGCGTCAGGGGCGCTCGTCGGGGCGAGCCGTCCGCACCATGTCCTGGTAGCGCGGGTGGCTGGCACCGTAGACGGCGTAGTTGAGACGGGCGTGCGAGAGGCTCAGGTCGCCGTTGGGGCCACCCCGGACGGCGTCGGCGTCGGCGTCGGTCTGGCCGTCGTCGGTCCAGAAACAGACGGGGCAGGTCCCCCCGCCGGTCCGGGATGCACAGCAGGGACAGCCCACGGGAACCACATGCTCACCCACCGGAGAAGCATTCCACAGTCGAACATCAGCCCGATACCCGCAGGAGGTCCCCCGGAGACGCCGCGAGGAGGTCCGCGGCCCGCCCGCCGTTGACCGCGACCGCGACCAGATCGGCCGAGTCGACGTACGTCACCAGCTGACCCGCCGGGGCGTCACCGAAGGTCCGTCCACGCACCGCCGTATGGGCCGGTGCCGTTCCCGGCGGCCCCACCCGGAGCGTGGCCGGCAGCGAATCGAGCAGCTCGGCCGGTGCGGCCAGTTGGACGTTGCCGAAGTGGTCCACGGTCAGCACCTCGGCGGTGAATCCGTCGGCGTCCCGGGTCACCGTCGGCGTCGGCAGCCGCACCAGCCCGGCCGGGTCGACCAGCAGCCCGCCCGGGGCGGCCAGCGCGACCCCCCGCCGGGCGGTGCCCACGCCCGGGTCCACCACCGCCACGTGCACCCCCACCGGCAGGTACGGCACGGTCTGCGCCAGCACGGCGGCACCCCGCCGGACATCTCCCGGCGGAACCAGGTGGGTCACGTCGATCACCCGGGCGGTCGGCGCGATCCGGGCGACGACCCCGTGACAGGCGGCCACGAAGCCGTCGGTGAGGCCGTAGTCGGTGGTCAGCGAGATCCAGGGCACAGCGGACATGCCCGCAGGCTAGTAGAACCGGGTGCTGACGGATTCGGGACAGCGCAGTGGCCGACCGGCCCCTCCCGCCGCCGGATGCCGTTGGGCAGACTGCCCTGGTGACAATTCGGAGCCTGCCCGCCGTCGGAATCCTGCTGGTCGCCGTAGCCGTCACCGCCGGCTGCGGCGGTGGCGACACCGATCCGTCGAGCGCGGCCCCCACCGCATCGTCGTCCTCGGCCGCGGCGGCGACCGCTCTGCCGAGCGCGCCGACGCCCTCGGCGGCTCCGCCCAGCGTCAGCGGTGCCGCGTCGCCGGCGGCCCCGCCGGCAGCGCCCCCGTCCGTCGCCCCGGAGGGGCCCACACAGCGCCGGCCGGCCAGCCCACCGCCGGTGGTGCTGCCCCAGCGCCCGACGGGTGCGCCCGGGGCGACCCAGGTCGTCAACGCGTTCAAGGCCGCCGGCCTGAAGGTGTCGCACCCGAAGGACCGCTCGGTCGACTGTGGGCCGGACGGCCTCGGCCTGGGCTGCTCCGAGCTGATCGCCACCGACGCCGTCACCGTGTACGTCTTTCCCGACGAGACCAGCGCCAGCGACATCGCCGAGACGTGGGGCGGCCAGTCGTACCGACGCGGTGCGGTGGTGCTCAACTACCTTGAGGCGAAGACCCCGGCCGCCGACCGGTCCCGCTACGAGAAGGTGCTCAACGGCCTGGGCTGAGACCTGGCGTGGCCGAAGCATGTCGCTCTCTTGACTGTGATGTCTGTGAGTCATCGTGATGACTCACAGACATCAGGCTCTGTGCGGGATTGCCCTCGATGGGGCCCTGGCTGGCTGGTTGGGGGCATCGGGCATCAATCGGCGCGTGCGCTCGTCCGCGTTGCGCCGACGGGCAGCCGCGCAAGCCCGGCCCACAGGGGTGGTCCGGAGTTGGCGGGTCAGCCGCGCAGGCGTAGGCCACGGGGGGTGGCCCGGAAGCCGGCAGCGGTCAGCGCGTCCCGCAACGGCGAGGAGTGCACCGCCTCGCCGTCGGCCCGCTCCACCGACATCGCGCCCAACGCCCCGGAGTGGACGGCGTCGGCGAGGGCCTTGCCGGCCGCGGCGAGCATGTCGGTGTCGTCGCTGAAGGAGAGCAGCGTCCGGCCGCCGCGTTCGACGTAGAGGACGAGGTCACCGCCGACCTGCACCACCAGGGCGCCTGCCTTGCGGCCGGCCCGGTGCCCGGTCGCCGGGGTGGCCCCGTCGCCGGAGTCGACCACCCGTTCCGGCCAGGGCAGCGCCGCGCCGTACGGGTTGGCCGGGTCGGTCGCGGCGAGCACTGTGGCCACCGCGCCCCGCCCCCGGGCACCGTCGGTCGGCTCGGCCAGCGCGCGCAGCCGGTCCACCGCACCGGGTACGGCGAACTGCGCGGCGCCGAGCCCCTCGACGAAGTAACCCCGGCGGGCCGCGCCGCGCTCCTCCAGCGCGGACAGCACCGGGTAGACCGCCGAGAACCCGCCGACCACCTGCTCGGCCATCACCGCGCCCCGGGTGACCACCCCGTGCCGCTCCAGCAGTAGGTCGGCGAGCGCGGCGGCCCGACGGGTCGGGTCGAGGTCCCGGTCGGGGAGACGTGACCAGCGGCCGGCGACCGTCGGCGGGCCACCGCGGGTCGGCAGCGCCACCCGACCGGGCCGCCGGTAACGGGTGCGGGGCGCGGACGGCCGGGAGCGGTGGGCGCCGCCAGCGCCGAGCACCGCCCGCAGCGGGGCGAGGGTGTCGTTGCTGAGGTGCCCCGCCCAGACCAGATCCCAGATCACCCCGGTCAGCGCGGCGTCGTCGGTCGAACCGACCCGGTCGGCCAGTGCGCGGAAGAACAGCGCCTGCCCGTCGCCGAGTGCGTCGAGCACCGCTTCGTGCAGCGGGGTGCGGGTCAACGCCTCGTCGGGCGGCGGGAGCAGCAGCGGCGCGGTGTCCGCGTACGCCAGGGTGACCCAGCCGTCGCCCCCGGAGATCGCGCCCGACCCCGCCCAGAGCACCTCCCCGCTCGCGCACAGCTCGTCGAGCTGGGCGGGGGAGTAGTCCGCGACCCGGGCGGGCAGCACCAACCGCTCCAGGGCGGACGCCGGCACCGCCGCACCCTGCAACTGCTCCACCGTGGCGGCGAGCGCCTCCACCCCTCGGGAGGACGAGCCGACCTGCTGCCAGCGGGGCAGGAACGCGGCCAGCGCCCGGGGTGGCACCGGCTCGATCTCCCGGCGCAGCGCCGCGAGCGAGCGGCGGCGCAGCATCCGCAGCACCTCGGCGTCACACCACTGGGCGCCGGCCGAATCGGGGGTGAACTCCCCGGAGACCACCCGCCCGGTCGCACCGAGCCGGCGCAGCGCCTGCTCGACGACGAACACACCGAGCCCGAACCGGGCCGCGCAGCTGGCCGCGGCGAACGGCCCGTGGGTGCGGGCGTAGCGGGCCACCAGGTCACCGAGCGGATCGGCCACCGGGGCGAGGTACGCCTCGGCCACCCCCATCGGCAGCGCCACGCCGAGGGCGTCACGCAGGCGGGCGGCGTCCTCGACGCCCACCCAGCGCTGCTCGCCCGCGATCCGGACCCGCAGCACCCGGCGGGTCGCCTCCAGCTCGCCGAGCCAGGTCTGCGGCACACCCCGCTCGGTCAACTCGGCGTCGCTCAGGTCACCGAGCACCCGCAGCAGCTCGACGACGTCCTCGGCGTCGCGGGGGCGGCGCTGCTCGGTCAGCCACCGCAGCTGCCGGTCGGTCTCGGTGAGCACCGCCGGGTCGAGCAACTCCCGTAGGTCGACCCGGCCGAGCAACTCGCCGAGGAGCGTGGAATCGAGGGCCAGCGCGGCGGCGCGGCGCTCGGCGAGCGGGGCGTCACCCTCGTAGAGGAACGCGCCGACGTAGCCGAAGAGCAGCGACCGCGCGAACGGGGACGGCGCGCTGGTCTCCACCTCGACCAGCCGCACCTTGCGGGTGGCCAGGTCGCGCATCAGCCCGGCCAGCGCCGGCTGGTCGAAGACGTCCTGAAGGCACTCCCGGGCCGCCTCCAGGGTGACCGGGAAGTCCGCGTACTCGCGGGCGACGTCGAGCAGCTGCGCGGCGCGTTGCCGTTGCTGCCAGAGCGGCTGGCGGCGGCGCGGGTCGCGGCGCGGCAACAGCAGTGACCGGGCGGCGCACTCCCGGAAACGGGCGGCGAAGAGGGCGGAGGTGCCGACCGACTCCTCCACCAGCTGGGTGATCTCGTCGGGCTCGAAGACCACCACGTCGGCCCCGGGAGGCTCGTCGGCGGTGTCCGGAAGTCGCACCACGATGCCGTCGTCGGAGGGCATCACCTGGGCGTCCACCCCGTACCGTTCGGCCAGCCGGCGACCCACCGCGAGGGCCCAGGGCCCGTTGACCCGGGCGCCGAGCACGCTGTGCACGGCCAGCCGCCAGTCGCCCAGCTCGTCGCGGAACCGCTCGACCACGACAGTGCGGTCGTCGGGCAGCGAGCGGGTGGCCTCCCGCTGCTCGCGCAGGTAGGCCATCAGGTTGCCGGCGGCCCAGTCGTCCAGCCCACCGTCGCGCAGCGCGGTCAGGGCCGCCTCGTCGGTCTGTCGCAGCAGGGTGCGCACCCGGGCACCGATGGCCCGGCCCAGCTCCACCGGCCGGCCCAGCTGGTCGCCCTTCCAGAACGGCATGCGCGCGGCCTGACCGGGTGCGGGCGAGACCAGCACCCGGTCAGGAGTGATCTCCTCGATCCGCCAGGAGGACGAGCCGAGCAGGAAGACGTCACCGACCCGGGACTCGTAGACCATCTCCTCGTCCAGCTCGCCGACCCGGGCGGCCCGCTCGGCCCCGGCCAGGAAGACCCCGAACAGGCCCCGGTCGGGGATGGTGCCGCCGCTGGTCACCGCGAGTCGCTGCGCGCCGGGGCGGCCGGTGAGCAGGTCGGTGGCCCGGTCCCAGACCAGTCGGGGGCGCAGCTCGGCGAAGGCGGTGGACGGGTAGCGGCCGGAAAGCATGTCCAGCACGGCGTGCAGCGCCGAGTCGGGCAGCTCGGCGAAGGGTGCGGCCCGGCGGACCAGCACGGCCAGGTCGCCCAGCGCCCACGGCTCCAGCGCCACCATCGCGACGATCTGCTGGGCCAGCACGTCCAGTGGGTTGCGCGGGTAGTGCAGCTCCTCGATCGCGCCGTCGGTCATCCGTTCGGCGACGACCGCGCAGGAGAGCAGGTCGCCGCGGTGCTTGGGGAAGACCACCCCGCGGGAGACCGCACCCACCTGGTGCCCGGCCCGGCCGACCCGTTGCAGCCCGGCGGCCACGCTCGGCGGCGCCTCGATCTGCACCACCAGGTCGACCGCGCCCATGTCGATGCCCAGCTCCAGGCTGGAGGTGGCCACCACCGCCGGGAGCTGGCCCGACTTGAGCGCCTCCTCGATGTGCTTGCGCTCCTCGCGGGAGACGCTGCCGTGGTGGGCGCGGGCGATCACGGGTGCCGCGCCTGCGGCCGCGCCGGACTGAGCCATCACCTCGGCCGGCGGCCGGTTGCGCAGCGGACCGGCCGGGCCACCCCAGAGCTGCGCGTCGGACGCCGGGCCGTCGTCGCCCGCCGGCAACCCCTCGGGTACGCCGATCGCGCCCTCGTCCGACGCGGACGCGGCCACCGCCTCGGCAGCCAGCTCGTTGAGCCGGGCGCAGAGGCGCTCGGCGCTGCGGCGGGAGTTGGTGAAGACGATTGTCGAGCGGTGCTGCCCGATGAGGGTGAAGACCCGCTCCTCCACGGCCGGCCAGATCGAGGCCCGGCGCGGACCGGGGCCGCCGAGGTCGTCCTCCGGCGGCTGTTCCTGCTCGTCCAGGCGGGTCATGTCCTCCACCGGGACCTGCACGCTGACCTCGATGGTCTTCGGAGTGGCCGGCTGCACCACGTCGACCGGGCGGGCGCCGCCGAGGAACTGCGCGCAGGCGTCGATCGGCCGGACGGTGGCCGAGAGGCCGATGCGCTGCGCCGGGGCGGGCAGCAGCTCGTCGAGGCGTTCGAGGGAGAGGGCGAGGTGGGCGCCCCGTTTGCTGCCGGCCACCGCGTGCACCTCGTCGACGATCACCGTCTGGACGCCGCGCAGCGAATCGCGAGCCGCGGACGTGAGCAGCAGGAACAGCGACTCGGGGGTGGTGATGAGGATGTCGGGCGGGGTGCGGGCGAAGGCTCGCCGCTCGTCGGCGGGAGTGTCGCCGGTGCGCATGCCGACGGTGATGTCGGGCGGTGCGACGCCCAGCCGGGTGGCCGCCTGCCGGATGCCGGCCAGCGGGGCGCGCAGGTTGCGCTCCACGTCGACGGCGAGAGCCTTGAGAGGGCTGACGTAGAGCACGCGGCACCGCTGGCGAGCCTCGGTCGGGGCTGGCTCGCGGGCGAGTCGGTCCAGTGACCAGAGGAAGGCGGCGAGCGTCTTGCCGGAGCCGGTGGGCGCCACCACCAGCGCGTTGCGACCGGCGGCGACCGACCGCCAGGCGCCGGTCTGCGCGGCGGTCGGGGCGGCGAAAGCGTTGTCGAACCAGGCGCGGGTGGCCGGCCCGAACCCGGAGAGCACCGCGCCGGCGTCTGCGTCTGCCCCGGTCACCGGTCCATCGTGCCCCGCCGGTCTGACATCTACGAGTGCCTCACAGCGGAATGGGCAGGCAAATGGCAAAAAGCGTGGAACGTGCGCTTAATACGTTAAGTCTCACTTAACTGCTTGCTTCTGAGGAGCAACATAAAGTAACTTCACTCGCAACGCGAACCGGGGTGAGGGGATCTGATGACCGGCGAGCAGCACACCGTCGAACCGGGCACCGACGTGCTGATTCGCAAGGTCGACAGCCATCTCGCCGCGCTCCGCGCCGGCCTGCACGGCCCCGAGCTCGAGCTCGCCGAACGTCTCGCCCGCTGCCTGCGTGAGTTGGTCCTCTGCACCGCCCAGGCCAGCGCCGCCGATCGGGGTCAGGTCCGCGTTGCCGTGCACTATTTCGTGCTGCGTCGCGAGAGCCGTGGTCGCTTGCTCTCGGTGCGATCGCTGACCGCCGCGGAACGCGTGGTCGACCGGGTCGCCCGCCAACTCGGCCGCCCCGACCTGCTGGCCGACCTGCGCCGCGACCGCCCCGCAACCGACGACGCGCAACCCCTCAACAACGCCCTCCTAACCTGACACCCCACCCCACCCCACCCCACCCCACTCGCCCCCCCCGCCCCGCCCCGCCCCCACCCCCCACCCCACCCCACCCCCCTCGCCTCCCGCGATCTTGCACTTGCTGTCGCGGCAAAGGGGACATTCCGTGCAGTTCGACAGCCGAAACTGCAAGATCGGCGCGAGCGGGGAGGTTGCGCGGCCGGGGCTGAGGGCTTGGGTGGGGGTTTGGGCTGGCGGGCGAATTCTGGCAAAACCGGCACGGTGAGGGACGAACTGGCGTCTGATCGCTGCTAGACGCCACCGCTGCCACGGGCGTCGGCCATGTCGATCGGGAGCGCGGGTGCTGGTACTGCTCATCCTCCATTTCGTGGCGGCCCTCGCCGCGCCCCTGCTCGTCCGCTGGTGGGGTCCGCGCGCGTGCTACCCGCTGGCGCTCGCGCCGGCCGCCGCGTTCTGCTGGGCGCTGGCCCGCACCCCGGCCGTCGGCGGTGGCGGGGCGGTGGTCGAGACGTACCCGTGGATCCGGCAGTTGGGCCTCGACATCGCGTTCCGGCTCACCACGCTGTCCTGGCTGATGACGCTGCTGATCGGCGGCGTCGGCGCGCTGGTGCTGGTCTACAGCGCCCGCTACTTCAGCGCCGGTTCCATCGGGCTGGCACAGTTCGCCGCTGTCCTGGTCGCCTTCGCCGGCGCGATGCTCGTCCTGGTCTTCGCCGACGACCTGCTGCTGCTCTACGTCGGCTGGGAGCTGACCACGATCTTCTCGTACCTGCTGATCGGGCACAGCACCGAACGGCGGTCCAGTCGTTGGGCGGCGGCGCAGGCGTTGACCGTCACCACGCTGGGCGGGCTCGCCATGCTGGTCGGCTTCATCATGCTGGGGGAGCACGCCGGCAGCTACCGCTGGTCGGAGATCAGCGCACAGCCGCTACCCGGCGGCGGGTACCTGGTGGGCGCCGTGCTGCTGATCCTGGCCGGCGCGCTGTCCAAGTCGGCGGTGCTGCCGTTCAGCTCGTGGCTGCCGGTCGCGATGGCGGCACCCACACCGGTCAGCGCCTACCTGCACGCCGCCGCCATGGTCAAGGCCGGTGTCTACCTGGTCGGGCTGCTCGCACCGGTGCTCGCCACGGTCGGCCCGTGGCGGCCGTTGGTGCAGGTCGCCGGCGTGGCGACCATGCTGCTCGGCGGTTGGGCCGCGCTGCGCCAGACCGACCTCAAGCTGCTACTGGCGTACGGGACGGTCAGTCAGCTCGGCCTGCTGGTCGCGGTGACCGGCTCGGGCACGCCGGACGCCGCGCTGGCCGGCACCGCGATGCTGCTGGCACACGCCCTGTTCAAGGCGGCGCTGTTCCTCGTCGTCGGCATCATCGACCACAGTGCCGGCACCCGTGACCTGCGCGAGTTGTCCGGGCTGCGGCACTGGTCCCGGCCGCTGTTCGTGGTGGCCGTGCTGGCCGCCGCATCGATGGCCGGGGTGCCGCCGCTGGTCGGCTTCGTGGCCAAGGAGGCGGTGTTCGCGGCGTTCACCGACCAACCGATCCTCCTCACCGGCCTGGTCGCCGGGACGGTGCTCACCGTCGCGTACAGCGCCCGCGTCCTCTGGGGCGCGTTCGCCGACCGGCCGGGCGTGGCGCCGGTCCCGCCGGGGTCGATCGCCGCGTCGCTGCTGATTCCGCCCGCGGTGCTGGCCGGGGTCGGTCTGCTCGCCGGACCGGCCGCGAGCGTCCTGGACGACCTGCTGCGGCCGTACGCCGATCTGCTCGGCGGGGTCGACGCGCACCTGGCGCTCTGGGCCGGACCGACCCCGGCGCTCGGCCTGTCCGTACTGGCGCTCGTCGGCGGCGGCCTGCTCTTCGCCGTGCACGGGCCGCTCGCCCCGGTGCTGGCCCGACTGCGGTCGCCGGTGAGGGGAAACCAGGGGTACGAGTGGGTCGTGGGCCGGTTCGACCGGCTGGCCATCGATGTCACCAGCGCGACCCAGCGCGGCTCCCTGCCGCAGTATCTGGGCATCATCCTGGTCACCCTGGTGCTGGTGCCAGGCGCGGCGATGCTCTCCGCAGCCCCCTGGCGGGCGCGGATTCCGCTCTGGGACAGCCTGTTGCAACCGGTGGTCGTGTTGGTGATCACGGTGGCGGCGGTGCTGGCGGTCCGTGCCCGTCGCCGGCTGACCGCGATGTTGCTGGTGGGCGTGACCGGCTACGGCACGGCGATGCTCTTCGTGCTGCACGGGGCGCCCGATCTGGCGCTCACCCAGTTTCTGGTGGAGACGTCGACGATCGCGGTCTTCGTGCTGGTGCTGCGTCGCTTGCCGGAGCGGTTCTCGGCCCGCCCGCTGCGCCGTACCCGCTGGGTCCGTCGGGCGATCGGGGTGGCGGCCGGCGTGGTGGCCGCCGGGTTGGCCCTCACCGCCGTCGGCGCCCGCCGGGCGCCGAGCATCTCCGCCGCCTTCCCGGATCTGGCGGTGGCGCACGGGTACGGCCGCAACGTGGTCAACGTGACCCTGGTCGACATCCGGGCCTGGGACACGATGGGCGAGCTGGCGGTGCTGGTGGTGGCCGCGACCGGGGTGGCCAGCCTGATCTTCGAGCGCTCCCGCACCGGGCCGCGGCCGCGCCGGCCCGAGTCGGGCCAGCGGGTGAGTGGGCACGACCGGCCGGTGTGGCTGCGCGGTGGCCCCACCCTCCACGAGGAGCGCCGCTCGATCGTGTTGGAGGTGGTCATCCGGCTGATCTTCCACACCGTGGTGCTGTTCTCCCTGTTCCTGCTCTTCTCTGGGCACAACGCGCCGGGCGGCGGGTTCTCCGGCGGTCTGGTGGCGGGTCTCGCCCTGGTGGTCCGCTATCTGGCCGGCGGCCGGTACGAGCTGACCGAGGCGGTCCCGATCGGCGCCGGCCCGATTCTCGGCGCCGGGCTGGCCCTGGCGGTGGGCAGCGGCGTGATCGCCCTGCTGCTCGGTGGGTCGGTGCTGGAGAGCGCGAAGGTCGACCAGACGCTGCCAGTGGTCGGCGACACCCACCTGGTGACGTCGCTCTTCTTCGACATCGGCGTGTACCTGGTCGTGATCGGTCTGGTGCTGGACATCCTGCGCAGTCTCGGCGCCGAGGTGGACCGGCACATCGAGGCCACCGGAACGGCCACGGGTGAGCTGGCCGTAGACAAGGGAGACCGGGCGTGATGACGGGGAGCGACGCGGGGCCGACGTTGGTGCTGGTCCTGGCCGTCGCGGTGCTGGTCGGGTGCGGGGTGATCCTGCTGTTGGAGCGCAGCCTGACCCGGATCCTGCTCGGTGTGATCATGCTCGGCAACGGGGTGAACCTGTTGATCCTGTTGGGCGGCCGGTCGGGCGGGGCGCCGATCGTCGGCACGGGGCCGGTGCAGCGGATGAGTGACCCGTTGCCGCAGGCGATGGTGTTGACCTCCATCGTGATCACCTTCGGGTTCACCGCGTTCCTCCTCGCGGTGGCGTACCGCAGTTGGTATCTCTCCGGCGACGACGAGGTGCCCGACGACCTGGAGGACCGGCACATCATCCGCCGGGCCGGGCGCAACGAGGCGAGCGCTGTCGACCGCGGTGGGGAGGGCCCGAACGGTGACCCGGAACAGGTCGACCCCGAGCCGGCGCGCCGACGGTTACGCCACGGGGATGACGCGTGATGAGCGCGCTGGTGCCACTGCCGGTGGTGGTGCCACTGCTCGGTGCGGCGCTGACCCTGCTGCTGGCCGGGAATCCCCGACTCCAACGCGTGATCAGCGTGCTGTGCCTCGGTGGCACGCTGACCGTGGCTGTGTTGCTGCTGGTGCAGGCGTACCGGTTTGGGCCGGTGGTGGTGGCGGTCGGGGCGTGGCCGGCACCGGTCGGCATCGTCCTGGTGGCCGATCAACTCGCCGCGCTGATGCTGGTGGTGTCCTCGGCGGTGACCCTCTGCGTGCTGTTGTACTCGATCGGTCAGGGTCGCAGCGAGACGAGCGAGATCTCCCCGGTGTCGATCTTCCACCCGACGTACCTGGTGCTCACCGCTGGTGTCACCAACGCGTTCCTGGCGGGCGACCTGTTCAACCTCTTCGTCGGGTTCGAGATCCTGCTGGCGGCGAGCTTCGTGCTGATCACCCTGGGCGGCACCGAGGCCCGGATCCGGGCCGGCTCGACGTACGTGGTGGTCAGCATCCTCTCCTCGATGATCTTCCTGACCTCGGTGGGCCTGGTGTACGCGGCCACCGGCACACTCAACCTCGCCCAGCTCGCCCAGCGCCTCGACGACCTGCCCAGCGGCGTCCGGTTGGCCCTGGAGCTGATGTTGCTGCTGGCGTTCGCGATCAAGGCGGCGGTCTTCCCGCTGTCGGCCTGGCTACCGGACAGCTACCCCACCGCGCCGGCACCGGTCACGGCCGTCTTCGCGGGGCTGCTCACCAAGGTGGGCGTCTACGCGATCATCCGTACCGAGACGTTGCTGTTTCCCGGTGGGCAAGCCGACGTGCTGCTCATGGTCGTCGCCGGGCTGACCATGGTGATCGGCATCCTCGGTGCGGTGGCCCAGTCCGACCTGAAGCGACTCTTCTCGTTCACCCTGGTCAGTCACATCGGCTACATGATCTTCGGGGTGGCGTTGAGCACCGCCGCCGGGCTCTCCGGCGCGATCTTCTACGTGGTGCACCACATCACCATCCAGACCACGCTGTTTCTCGTCGCCGGCCTGGTCGAGGAGCGTGCCGGCAGCACCGACCTGCGCCGCATCGGCGGGCTGGCCCGGGTGGCGCCGCTGCTCGGTGTGCTCTTCTTCGTCCCGGCCATGAATCTCGCCGGAGTGCCACCGTTCTCCGGCTTCCTCGGCAAGATCGGTCTGCTCCAGGCCGGGGTGGCGGCCGGCGGGCCGCTGCCCGGCGTACTGGTCGCGGCGGGGACGCTGACCAGCCTGCTCACCCTGTACGTGGCGTCCCGGGTGTGGAACATCGCCTTCTGGCGGGCGCCCCGGCTGGCCACCAGCGCGCCGATCGTCCAGCTGCCGAAGCTGATGGTGGGCGCCACAGTGGCCCTGGTCGCCCTCGGGCTGGCGTTGACCGTGCTGGCCGGTCCACTCTTCGACGTCACCGCGGACGCGGCCGCGGACCTGCGTCTGCGCACCCCGTACGTCCGTGCCGTGTTGCCCGGCGGCGTGCCGTGACCGGCCCCCCTGAGCCGGCTCCCGACGCCCGCGGGCCTGCGATTGTGGGGCGCGGCCGGCTCGGGCGCCGGCGGGACCAGGCGGTGGCGCTCGGCTGGCTGGTGCTGGTCTGGATTCTGCTCTGGGGCGACATCACCTGGGCGAACCTGGTCGGTGGCCTGCTGGTGGGTGCGGCCGTGCTGGTGTTCTTCCCGCTGCCGGCGGTCAGCTTCGGTGGCCGGCTGCGACCACGGGCGCTGCTGGCGTTCGCGGGGCGGTTCGTCATCGAACTGGTCAGCGCGAGCCTGCACATCGCCCGGATCGCCGTGCAGCCCGGCTACCGGCCGCGCGGGGCGATCATCGGGGTCCGGTTGCGGGTGCCCACCGACCTGAGCCTGGCGCTCACCGCGGAGGCGGTCTCGCTGGTGCCGGGCACGCTGATCCTCGAGGTGGATCGGGACGCCGGAACGCTCTACCTGCACGTCCTGGACACCCATGGCCCGGCGGACCTGGACGTGGCCCGGGAACACACGCTCGCCGTCGAGCGGCGGATCATCCGGGCGGTGGGCTCCACCGCCGAACTGCGCCGCGTCGAGACCCCGTCACCGCAGAAGGGAACCCGCCCGTGACCACGTTGCTGGCCGTCGTCCTCACCGTGCTGTTGTCGGTCACCGCGCTGCTCGCGCTGGCCCGCCTCTACCTGGGCCCGTCGCTGGTGGACCGGGTGATCGCCGCGGACATGCTGCTCGCCACGATGGTCGGCGCGGTGGGCGCCGAGGCGGCGGTCAACCGGCACGCCACCACCCTGCCCGTGCTGGTGGTGCTCTCCCTGCTCGGCTTCGTCGGCTCGGTGGCGCTGGTCCGCTTCGCCGTCCGGGAGCAGCAGTGATCGCCACCATCGCGGACTGGCTCGGCGCCGGTTGTCTGGTGGCCGGCGCGCTGCTCAGCCTGGCCGCCGGGATCGGCGTGCTGCGCTTCCCGGACGCGCTGTCCCGGATGCACGCGGCCACCAAACCGCAGGTGCTCGGGGTGCTCCTGTTGCTGCTGGGCATCGCGTTGCGGCTGCGGACCCCGGCGGACCTGGGCATGATCCTGCTGGTGGCGGTCTTCCAGCTGTCGACCGCGCCGGTTGCGGCGCAGATGATCGGGCGGGCCGCGTACCGGTCGGGGCGGCTCGACCGGGGTCTGCTCGACACCGATGAGCTTGCCGAACGCGGACCAGGCCATGGGTCGGCGGGGCCGGCGTGACGGCCGGCGGCGTCCGCGTAACCGGACGATTCGCTCCTTCGGCCCACCCTCAGCGGAGTCCCAGTCAGCGCCGATAAAATGAAGGCATGATCGACTCTTCTGCCCAGGAGGGCAGCAGTAGCCAGCCGGGTCGTGCCCGGCATATCCCCGTACCGACGACCCCGGGAGCCCTGAGCGACCCGTGTTGATCGTCGTCGGTCTCCTTCTGATCATCATTCTCACTGCCGCCACCGGTTACTTCGTGGCGCAGGAGTTCGGCTACGTCGCCGTGGACCGGGGCAAGCTGCGCCAGCTCGCCGATGACGGCGATCAAGCCGCCGCCCGGGCCCTGACCGTCACCAGCCGGCTCTCCTTCATGCTCTCCGGCGCCCAACTCGGCATCACCGTGACCGCGCTGCTGGTCGGCTACGTCGCCGAGCCGTACCTGGGTGGTGGTCTCGCCGACCTGCTCGGCGTGGCCGGCGTCAGCGAGGCTGTCAGCCTGCCGATGTCGGTGGCGTTGGCCCTGGTCATCGCCACCATCGTGCAGATGGTCCTCGGTGAGCTGGCTCCGAAGAACCTGGCCATCGCCCGAGCCGAGCGACTGGCCCGGGCGCTGAGCCGATCCACCCTGATCTACCTGGCCGTCGCCGGGCCGCTGATCCGACTCTTCGACCGGGCATCGGTCCGGCTGCTGCGCCGCGTCGGTATCGAACCGATCGAGGAACTGCCCAGCGGTGCCACCCCGGCCGACCTGGAACAGATCATCGCCGAGTCCCGCGAGGAGGGCAGCCTCGACGCCGAGATGTCCACGCTGCTCGACCGAGGTCTGGACTTCCGCGAACTGACCGCCGGCGAGGCCATGGTGCCCCGCGTCGACGTGCACACCCTACGGGCGCACGAACCGGTGAGCCGCGTGGTCGAGCTGCTGGACACCGGCCACTCCCGTTTCCCGGTACGCGGTGCGGAGGGCGTCGACGACCTGCTCGGCATCGTCGGCATCGCCGACGTGCTCGGCGTACCCCCGGGGGAGCGGGCCACCACCCCGGTGAGCGCGGTGGCCGGGCCGCCGCTGCTCGTACCGGAGACGTTGCCCCTGCCCACGGTGCTCGACCGGCTACGGTCCGGGCACCGGCAGATGGCGTGCGTCGTCGACGAGTACGGCGGCTTCGCCGGCGTCATCACGCTGGAGGACATCGCCGAGGAGCTGGTCGGCCCGATCCGCGACGAGGACGACCCACCGGAGCGGGCACCGGCCCGGCAGGACGACGGGTCCTGGGTGGTGCCGGCCCGCTGGCGAATCGACGAGGTCGCCGACAGCACCGGCATCGCCCTGCCCGAGGCCCCGGAGTACGACACCCTGTCCGGGTTGGTGATGCGGGAGCTGGGTCGGGTTCCGGAGGTCGGTGACCGGCTGGAGATCAGCCTGCAACCCGAGGGAGCGGACGGCGAGGAGCACGAGGCGGAGCCTCGGGCCCTGGTCGAGGTGCTGGCCGTGGACCGGCACGTGGCCGACTCGGTGCGGTTGCAGCTGACCAAACCGGGGGTGACCGCATGAGCCCCGGAATCGCACTGTTCAGCTCGGTGATCCTGCTGGCGTTGAACGGGTTCTTCGTGGCCGCCGAGTTCGCCCTGGTGGCCAGCAAGCGCTACCGCCTGGAGCAGGCGGCGGCGAACGGTGGTCGGGCCGCGCGGGCGGCGCTCGACGGCGTCCGCGAACTGTCGCTGATGCTGGCCGGCGCGCAGCTCGGCATCACGCTGTGCACCCTGGGTCTCGGCGCGCTGGCCGAACCGGCGATCGAGCACCTGATCAGCCCGCTGCTGCACGCGGTGGGCCTACCGGACGCGGCGAGCCACCTGGTCAGCCTGATCTTCGCGCTGGCGCTGGTGACCTTCCTGCACCTGGTGGTGGGGGAGATGGCCCCGAAGTCGTGGGCGATCACCGACGCGGAGCGCTCGGCGACGCTGCTGGCGCTGCCGTTCCGTGCCTTCGCCCGGGTCTCCCGACCGGTGCTCTCCGCGCTGAACGCCCTGGCCAACGCGATCCTTCGGTTGGTCGGCGTCAACCAGCAGGACCAACTCGCCCAGGTGCACGGCCCGGACGAGCTGCGGATCCTGCTGGAGCAGTCCCGTGAGCACGGGCTGCTCGGTGCCGAGCAGCACCAACTGCTGACCAGCATGCTGGAGTTGCAGGGCACGTCGGTGGCGCAGGTGATGGAACCGTTCGCCACCATGGTCACCGTCCGCCGAAACGACCCGGCCGGGCGGATCGAAGAGGTCAGCCGCGACAGCGGCCGATCCCGGCTCGCGGTGCTCGACGAGGCGGGCGACGTGTGCGGCCTCGTGCACGTCCGGGAGGCGGTACGGGTGGTCACCACCGGCCGGGCCGCCACCGCCGGGGAGCTGATGACGCCCGCGTTCACCCTGCCCGCGACGTCTTCGGTCACCGAGGCGGTGGCGGCGATGCGGGCCCGGCAGTCGCAGCTCGCGTTGGTGCGCAACGGCGGCGGCCCGGCCCGGCCGATCGGCTTCGTCGCCCTGGAGGACCTCCTGGAGGAGGTCATCGGGGAGTTCGACGACGAAACCGACACGGTGCCACGCGGGCGGCGATTGCGATGAACCGGATGGGTGGTCACGTTCCGCCGACGTTGGGGTCACCCCGTGCCGGGTCCGCCGAAGTTTCGGTGACCTCGCGGGGGATCCGCGAGAGTGGAGGTGACCCTTGCGGCGGATCCGCAAGAGTTGAGGTGACCTCACGGGGGTGAGGTTGTGGAGCCTGACCTGGCGGAGGGCGCGGTGCGGTTGACGGGAGTGTCGCCGGAGTCCGCTGGGACCGGGCTCTCCGTGCAGACCACGCTCCCCAATCCGAGCACCCGCCCGGGCCTGCGCCTGCCCGGGCGGGTGACCCTGGCCGCCGGGCTCGAGGACGTGCTCGTCCGCCACATCCGGCTCGGCCTGGTGACCACTGTCGAGCCGGACGATCCGGCGGCACCGCGGCGGCTCATGCAGTTCCACCACCTGCCGATCGCCGGCCGGTTCGTCGTACCGGCCGGTCGGCGGCGGGCGGTCGACTTCGCGTTTCCGCTGCCGTGGGAGACCCCGGTGACCATCTTCGGCGGGGTGCCGCTGCTGAGCCTGCGGATGGGTCTGCGGACCGAGGTGTCGCTCGACCCCGACCTTGACCAGGGGGCCATGGTGCCGGTGTTCGTGCACCCGATCCCCACCCAGCAGCACGTGTTGGCGGCGCTGGACACGCTGGGCTTCATGATCCGCCAGTCCGGCTTGCAGGAGGGCGGGTTGCCGGGGGTGGAGCACACCCTGCCGTTGCACCAGCGCTGGGGCTACTGGGTGGGGCCGCTCTACGCCGGCCCGATCACCGAACTGGAGGTGATCTTCGTGACCAACTCGGCGGGCCTGGAGGCGATCCTCTGGATGGATCGCCGGCTGGCGCTGGCCGGAATCACGCACCAGAGCATCAGTCGATTCCGGATCTGGCACGAGGACGCCGACCGGCGGGACTGGGTCGCCACCGTGGACGGCTGGATCCGCCAGGCGATCAACCGGCACGCCGCCGCGGCCGCGCACGCCGACTGGTCCGCGCAGATCGCGGGGTCGGCGCACGTCAGCCGCCATCCCGACGAGCCGATCCGACCCGGTTACGGCCTGGGCGGCACCGCCGGCAGCGCCGGTGTGGGAGGCGGCGGCTCCGGCGGCGACGGCACCTGACCCGGCCCGACCCGCCCCGACCCGCCCAGCCCCGGCCCCGCCCAGCCCGGCGATCTTGCGTTTTGTGTGTGGACAAATATGGTGAAAGAACGCATCCCGGCAACCGAAAGTGCAAGATCGCGGCGGCGCTCGGTGCGGAGAGCGAGTTCGTGCGGGCGTCAGACGCAGGGCTTTGGCCGCCGGTGTCGATCATGGAGATGTGGTGGGCGCACCTTTTGCGAGGCACTGCAACTCCATGATCGACCCGTGTGGCGCGTCGACCTGTGCGGGGGGTCAGCCGGCGCTGGCGGTGGCCAGCTTGAGGCTGAAGGCCAGGAAGAGGGCGGCCACGGCGGTGGTGCCACCGGCCGCCAGGCGGCGGCGTTGGCGGAACTGGGTGGCCAGGAAGGTGCCCGCGAAGATCAACGCGGTCAGGTAGAGCGCGCTGGTCACCTGAGCGATCAGCCCGAGCAGCAGGAACGACAGCGCCGGCCAGGCGTAGCCGGGGTCGACGAACTGGATGAAGAACGAGATGAAGAACAGGATCGCCTTTGGATTCAGCAGGCTGATCACCAGCGCCTTGCGGAACGGGCTGCGCATCGCCGCCGGCTCCGCGGCGTCGATGAGCCGCGGCGTGCTCGGGTCGTTGCGGTCGCGCCAGCGTCGCACGGCGCCGAGCAGCATGGTCACCCCGACATAACCGAGGTACGCGGCACCGGCGTACTTGATCACCATGAACAGCGGCGGGTACGCCTTGAGCAGCGACGCCACCCCGGCGGCGGAGAGGAACATCAGCACCCCGTCGCCGACGAACACGCCACCGGCGGCCCGGTAGCCGACCGCGACGCCCCGCTTGGCCGCGGTGGAGAGCACGAAGAGTGAGTTCGGCCCGGGCAGCAGGATGATGGCCACGGTGCCCAGCACGTACGTCCAGATGTCGGTGATCCCCAGCACGCCCGCCATCATCACGCCGCCGGTGCCGTCCGCAGAAGTCTTTCCCGCAGCCTGGCCTGTGCGTTCGGCCACTCGTCGACGGTCATCGCGTACTGCACGGTGTCCCGCCAGGAGCCGTCCGGGCGTTGCCGGTGCATCCGCAGCACCCCTTCCCGGGTGGCGCCGAGCCGTTCGATCGCCGCCTGGGAGCGAACGTTGCGGATGTCGGTGTGCCAGGCGACCCGTACCGCGCCCAGGTCGTCGAAGGCCCGGCTGAGCAGCAGCAGCTTCGCCTCGGTGTTGATCCCGGTCCGCCACCAGGGCCGGCCGAGGAAGGTGTGCCCGATCGCCACCGCCCGCCGCTGCGGGTCGATGTCGTAGTAGGAGGTGCTGCCCACCACCGCCCCGGTCGCCGCGCACCGCTGCACCCAGGCCACCCGCTCGCCCCGGTGCTGGGCGGCCAGGGCGGTGCCGATCACCTCGGCGGTTTCGGCTGGTGCGGTGGGCGGCGCGACGCTGAGGTGCCGCCACACCTGCGGGTCCGCGGTGGCGGTGTGCAACTCGTCGGTGTGCGCCAACTCCAGCGGCTCCAGCCGAACGTGTTCGCCGTGCAACGGCACCGGGTCGTGCCAGGGCGTGCGGGGCGTCCGCAGGTACGCCGGCAGCGGCGCGGTGACGCCGGCGTCCGGCTCGGGCGCCCCGGCGGTCAGTCGCAGCGGCAGCACGCCGGCCCAGTGCGGCAGGTGCAGGTCGGCCTCGTCCTCGCGGACCCCGCCGGTGCGGGCCCGGACGGACACCTCACGCAGCGGCAGCGCCAGTACGGCGGTCTCGGCCAGCTCGCGACGGCTGGGCGGACGGGTGGCCGTGCTGCGTCCCGCGCCGACCTTCTCGACCAGCGCGGTGAGCATGGCGAGCTTCTCCCGCTCGTCGGTGACCAGTCGGGCGGTGCCGTGCGCGACGACCGAGCGGTAGTTGGCGCTGTGGTGGAACTGGGAGCGGGCGTAGACCAGCCCGTCGAGCAGTGTCACCGCGACGCAGACCGGCAGCCCGTCGTCGCCCCGGGCGGCGAGCAGCGGCCGACTGCCGGTGGAGCCGTGCAGGTAGAGCGTGTCGCCGATGCGGACGTGCAGGGTGGGCAGCACCCGGGGCTGGCCGTCGACGGTGAAGCTGAGCGCGCAGTCGTACGCCTCGTCGAGCACGGCGTGGGCGGCGGCGTGGTCGTAGCTCATCTTGTCGCGGGAACGGTGGGGTGTGGTCCGGGCGGTAGGTGGATACATGCGCGCGCCCCTTTGTTCTAGTACAATCTCATATTTGTGTCAGCACACTATCAGTTCACCGGTACGACAGCCGTCGAGATTTCGGCCAGCATCGAGTCGGGCATCCGCTCCGGCGCCCTCTCGCCGGGGGCCGCCGTGCCGCCCGTGCGGGCACTCGCCGCGCAGTTGCAGGTCAGTCCCGCCACCGTCGCCCGTGCCTACCAGGAGCTGCGCCAGCGCGGCCTGCTCGCCACCGCCGGTCGGCACGGCACCCGGGTACGCCCCCGCCCGCCGGTGGCCGCCCGCCGCTCCGCGCTGCGTCCCCCACCGTTGCCCGGTGCCCGAGACCTGTCCCGCGGTGAACCCGACCCTCGGCTGCTCCCCCCGCTGGGCCCGCACCTGGCGGCGCTCGCCACCGACAGCGGCCCGTCGGTCGGCTACTCCGATGCCGGGGTGCTGCCCGAACTGGCCGAGGCGGCCCGCGCCCGGCTGCGCGCCGACGGCGTACCGGCCGGGGAGTTGACGCTCACCGGAGGTGCGCTCGACGGCATCGAGCGGCTGCTCGGTGCCCACCTGCGCCCCGGCGACGCGGTGGCGGTCGAGGACCCGGGCTGGGCCAACCTGCTCGACCTGGTCGCCGCGCTGGGGCTGCGCCCGATCGGCGTACCGCTGGACGACGAGGGGCCACTGGTCGCCGGGGTTGCCGCGGCGCTCGCCGCCGGAGCGCGGGCGCTGATCATCACCAGCCGGGCGCAGAATCCAACCGGCGCCGCCGTCTCCGCGGCCCGCGCCGAGGCGCTGCGGGCGCTGCTCGCCGGTCGACGGGACCTGCTGTTGATCGAGGACGACCACGCCGCCGAACTGGCCCGCGTACCCCTGCACCCGCTCGCCGGTGCGACAGCGAGTTGGGCCTTCCTCCGCTCGGTGAGCAAGCCCTTCGGCCCGGATTTGCGGATGGCGGTGCTGGTCGGTGACGAGACGACGGTGGCCCGGGTGAGCGGCCGTACCCGGGTCGGCGCAGGCTGGGTCTCCACGGTGCTGCAACGCCTGGTGCTCGCACTGTGGCGGGACCCGACGGTCACCGAGTTGGTGCAGCGGGCGGCGCAGAGCTACGAGGAGCGCCGCGTCGGGCTGCTCGCAGCGCTGGCCGAACACGGCCTGACCGGGCACGGCCGCAGCGGCATCAACGTCTGGCTGCCGGTCGCTGACGAGACCAGCACGGTGACCGCGCTACGCGACGCCGGCTGGGCGGTGGCCCCCGGCGCGCTCTACCGGATCGCCGCCCCGCCCGCCCTGCGCATCACCGTCAGCTCCCTGGACCCCACCGACCTGGCTCCCCTGGCAGCCGCCCTGGCCGCCGCCGAAAACCCACCCCCATCCCAAGGCTTCCCCACCTGACCCGCCCCCAGCCCCGCCCCGCCCCGCCCCGCCCAGCCCCCGCCCCGCCCAGCCCCCGCCCCGCCCAGCCCCCGCCCCGCCCAGCCCCCGCCCCGCCCCACCCGCCCCGCTCCGCGATCTTGCAGTTCGTGTTGGCTGAATGTCGGACTTGTGCATGTTGGTCCGGGCAGAAAGTGCAAGATCGCGAGGATTCGGGGCGGTGGAGACGGGTATGCGGGCGCCCGGAGGTGTGGGGATATGGCTTCTGGTGGGGCTCGTAAGGGGATTTGGATCGCCATCGCGGTGGCGATCATCATCATCATTATCGTGCTGATCGCGATCGCGTCCGGCGGGGATGGGGGCGGTAACGGGTACTGAGGTGCCGTAGCCGGTGCGCTGGGGCGTATCCGGCGGCGAGCATCGAACGGGTATATAACAGTCGGCATGGCCGAGCAGACCGGGAGCGCTCCGGGCGCCCAGCGGTTCATCCCGCCCGACGCCGACACCATCGACGACCTGCGCACGGCGGCTGGCGGCTGTCGGGGCTGTGAGCTGTACCGGGACGCCTCGCAGACGGTCTTCGGCCGGGGCGACGAGAGCGCCCGCGTGGTGCTGGTCGGTGAGCAGCCCGGCGACATGGAGGACCAGAAGGGGTTGCCCTTCGTCGGTCCGGCCGGGCGCCTGCTGCGCCGCGCGGTGGACGACGCTGGATTGGACCCGGGTCAGCTCTATCTGACAAATGCCGTAAAGCACTTTCGCTTCGAACTGCGCGGCAGGCGGCGGATCCACCAGACCCCGGACCAGGCGCACATCACCGCCTGCCGCCCCTGGTTGGTCGCCGAGTTCGCCCGGCTGCGTCCGGAGTTCGTGGTGGTGCTCGGCGCGACCGCCGCCAAGGCGCTGCTCGGCCCGTCCTTCCGGGTCACCCGGCAGCGGGGCGAGCTGCTGCCCTGGCCGGAGTCGGCGCAACACGCCGCGGACTTCGAGCAGGTGCCGGTGGACAACACCGGAAAGCGGGCCGACGCGCCGCCCGCTCGGCTGCTGGCGACGATCCATCCGTCCGCCGTGCTGCGGGCCGACGACCAGGACACGGCGTACCAGGGCCTGGTCGCTGACCTCACCGTCGTGTCCCGCGCCATCGCCGGACAGCGGGGCAACCGCTCGTCGTGACGTTGCAGACTCATGCGAGTCGCTCTTGTAGGCGAGGCCGTTATGAGCGACCAGACGCAGTCGATGGTCAGCCGGCGTGGGTTCCTGCGTACGGTCGGGATCAGCGGTGGGCCGGAGCGATGCTCGCCACGATGGGCGTCATGGGGCTGGCCCCCAGCGCGGAGGCGTCGGTCACCCCGGCGTTCCGGCCGCCGGAGCGGCCCTGCTACATCGAGGGCGCCTGGACCTCACCCCGGTACGGCACGGCCGGCTACAACCTGCTGCTCCAGCCGGCCGGGCGGGTCTACTTCGCCGGGGACTGGCTCAGCCACGAGGTGGCCTGGCAGCACGGCGCGTTCGTGGCGGCCCGCTCGGCGGTGTCGGCGCTGCACCAGCGGGTGATGGCCGGCTGAGAGCTGTTCAGATCTTGGACAGTTTCCGTCAGCACAGTCAGCAGCTGACGGAAACTGTCCAAGATTGACAGTGCGTCGCGGGTCGCCCGGATGGGTATCGGGTGTCGACGGACGTGGACAACGGGGAGAGTCGTGGCGGTGCGACCATCGCGGCCACTCGGCGCCGCCGGGGATGGAAGCGGTCCCTCGAGCGAGCGACCGGGTTGCACCTCATGGCCGTGTACTGGGTGCCCATGACGGTGTTCGTCGGGCTGCCGGTGCGCTGGCTCTTCGACCGGCAGGAGTCACTGGTCGAGGCCCTGCTGAACGCCGCGCTGAGCGCCGTCTGGATCGGCCCCGCGCTCTACCTGGGCAGGCGGGCGGCGGGTGGGCAGGACACCCGGCGGGATCCCGAGGGGTACGCGCTGCGCGAGGCGTTGCGCACCGGAACCGCGCCCGAGGACGGCGCGGTACGGGCCGAACTGCCCGGTCACCTGGCCGGGCAACGGCGGGCCACCTGGTCGGCGCTGCTGTCCATCCTGGGCGTCTCGCTCGGGCTGATCCTGCTCGCTCTGCTCGCCGCCGACAACGAGGGCTTCGCGGTGATCTTCGGCGTGGTCGCCGCCGTCAGCGTGGCCGTCGCCGCGCTCACCCTGACCCGGATCCGTCGGCTGGTGGCAAAACCCACTGCCGCTGGTCGGTGCGGGTGCGCGAGGATGGGTCCCCCGTCCTGAGGAGCGCCGATGGCCACCCACCTGACCGCGCCGCGTACCGGCGCCCGACCCGACGTCACGTCGATCCAGCGGCGCACCCTGCGGTTGCTCTTCACCACCCAGATCATCGGTGGGATCGGCGTGACCATCGGCATCGCCGTGGGCGCGCTGCTCGCGGCCCGGATAGCCGGGACCGCGGTGGCCGGTGTCGCGCAGAGCGCCGGGGTGGTCGGTGCCGCGCTGCTCGCCGTCCCGGTCACCCGGATCATGGCGCGGCACGGTCGCCGGCCCGGTCTGGTGCTGGCGTACGCGGTCGGCGCCGTCGGCGGCGTGCTGGTGGTGCTGGCCGCGGCGACCCGCTGGGTGCCGTTGCTCTTCCTCGGCATGCTGCTCTTCGGCGGGGGCACCGCCGCGAACCTGCAGGCCCGCTACACGGCCGTGGATCTCGCCGAGCCGGCCCGACGGGGGCGGCAGCTCTCCCTGATCGTCTGGGCCACCACCATCGGTGCGGTGGCCGCGCCGAACTTCGCCGCGCTGGCCGACCGGGTCACCACCGGTTGGGGGCTGCCCCCGCTGGCCGGCCCGTTCGCGTTCAGCGCGGCCGCGTTCGTGCTGGCTGCCGTCGTACTCCTCGGGTTGCTCCGGCCCGACCCGCTGCTCACCGCGCGGCGGCTCGCGGCGGCCGACGCACCGGTCGCCGATCCGTCGCAGGCCGCCGACGCGACGGCGACCGCCGTGGCGGCCGAGGCGCCGGCGGAGGGTGGCCCGAGCCGCGGCGGTGCGACCCCGGCCGCCGCGCCGGTCGGGGTGCGCGCGCCGCGCGGCGCCGGGATGCGCGTGGCCTGGTCGGTGGTACGCAGGCAGCCCGCCGCCCGACTCGGCATCGCCGCCGTGGCGGTGGGTCACCTGGTGATGGTGGCGGTGATGGCGATGACGCCGGTCCGGCTCGGTGAGTCGCACGCCGACGCCGACGTGTTGCGGCTGGTCGGCATCGTGCTGAGCCTGCACATCGCCGGCATGTACGCGTTCTCCCCGGTGGTTGGTTGGCTCACCGACCGGCTCGGTCGACGGGCGGTGATCCTCGGCGGGGTCGGGTTGCTGCTGGCCGCCTGCGCGGTCGCCGGCACCGCCGGGCACCACACGCCTCGGCTCTCGGTCGGTCTGGTCCTGCTCGGGCTGGGCTGGTCGGGGACGATGGTGGCCGGCTCGACCCTGCTGTCCGAGTCGGTGTCGGCCGCGGTGCGGCCGAGCGTCCAGGGGCTGTCCGACCTGATCATGGGGCTGGCCGGGGCCGTGGCCGCCGTGGTCAGCGGGTTTGTCATGCAGTTCGCCGGATATCCCGTGCTCACCCTGCTCGCGGCGGTCGCGGCGGTGCCCCTGGTGGCGCTAGCGTTGCGCCCGGTGCCGACCGGGGCACCGGACGAGGAGGGCTGATCACTGTGCGGCTGACCGACTTCTGGACGCGGTTGGATGAGGCGTTCGGGCCCGGCTACGCGGCCAGCATCGCCCGCGATCAGGTGCTGTCCCAGCTCGGTGGGCGGACCATCGAGCAGGCCCTGGCGGCGGGGGAGCAGACGCACGTGGTGTGGCGGGCGGTCTGCGCCGCGTACCCCGACCGCGTGCCCGCTCGACTACGCTGAGCAGCCTTTTTGCCGGTTCCGCGTGTCGCTTGTCGAGTCGTACACCTGTTCGGCTATTGTCCACAGCGGGGTGCTCGTCCACAGCTCGCGGCCCGTCGGCTGGTTTTCTGTCGGACCTAGCGCCTAGCGTGTCCGCGTGACGCGAAGCTCAGCAAAGACGCCGGCGAAGGCAGGGGTGGCAACCATGGCAGCAGGGCCTGACCGGGAGAAGGCACTCGACCTTGCTCTCGCTCAGATTGACAAGCAATTCGGCAAGGGCTCGGTGATGCGGCTGGGTGACCGGCCGGTCGTCCAGACCGCGATCATTCCGACCGGCTCCATCGCGCTCGACGTGGCCCTCGGCATTGGCGGCCTGCCCCGTGGCCGGGTGGTCGAGATCTACGGTCCCGAGTCCAGCGGTAAGACCACGGTGGCCCTGCACTCGGTGGCCAACGCCCAGCGCAACGGCGGCATCGCCGCCTTCATCGACGCCGAGCACGCGCTCGACCCGGAGTACGCGAAGGCCCTCGGCGTCGACACCGACGCGATGCTGGTCTCTCAGCCGGACACCGGCGAGCAGGCGCTGGAGATCGCGGACATGCTGATCCGCTCCGGCGCGCTGGACATCATCGTGATCGACTCGGTGGCGGCCCTGGTGCCGCGCGCCGAGATCGAGGGCGAGATGGGCGACAGCCACGTGGGCCTCCAGGCCCGGCTGATGAGCCAGGCGCTCCGGAAGATCACCGGTGTGCTCAGCAACACCGGCACCACGGCGATCTTCATCAACCAGCTGCGGGAAAAGATCGGCGTCATGTTCGGCAGCCCGGAGACCACCACCGGTGGTCGGGCGCTGAAGTTCTACGCCTCGGTCCGGCTCGACGTGCGACGCATCGAGAGCCTCAAGGACGGCACCGACGTGGTCGGTAACCGCACCCGGGTCAAGGTCGTGAAGAACAAGGTCGCCGCGCCGTTCAAGCAGGCCGAGTTCGACATCATGTATGGCAAGGGCATCTCGCGTGAGGGCTCGCTGATCGACGTCGGCGTGGAGCAGGCGATCATCCGCAAGTCCGGAGCGTGGTACACGTACGACGGCGACCAGCTCGGTCAGGGCAAGGAGAAGGCCCGGGAGTTCCTGAAGGAAAACCCGGACGTGGCCGCTGAGATCGAGAAGAAGATCCTGGAGAAGCTCGGCGTCGGGGCCGGCGCGGGTGACGCCGCCGGTGGCCCGGAGCTGCCGCCGGTCGACTTCTGACCGGTCGCTGACCCATGGCAGGACGACGCGCTCGTACGGGGCGGGGCTGGGATGCCAGTCCGCCTCGTACGGGCGACGCCACCGATCCGCCCCGCCCTCGGCGAGGCCGCCGGGGTGGGTCCGAGGAGGCCGACACCGTCGAGTCTCCGGCCCCTCCCCGGGATGAGTCCGAGGTGGCCCGCGAGATCTGCCTGCGCCAGCTTGCCGTTCGGCCCCGCACCCGGGCCGAGCTGGCCGGGGCGTTGGCCAAGCGGGGCATCTCCGAGCAGGTTTCGGCCGAGGTCCTCGACCGGTACGACGAGGTCGGCATCATCGATGACGCGGCGTTCGCGCGGGCCTGGGTGTCCAGCCGGCACGCCGGGCGCGGCCTGGCTCGCCGGGCGCTCGCCAACGAGCTGCGCCGCAAGGGCGTGGACGGCGAGGTGGCCACCGAGGCGCTGGGTGAGTTGGACGAGGAGACCGAGGCGGACACCGCCCGTGCCCTGGTGGAGCGCAAGCTGCGCACCGCCCGGGGTGAGCCGGACGCGGTCTTCCGCCGGTTGGTGGGCATGCTGGCCCGCAAGGGTTACCCGCCTGGTGTGGCCATCCGGGCGGTGAAGGACGCGCTCGCCGCGCAGAGCGCCGAGGCAGCCGAGTTCGCCGAGCAGATCGACGCCGACGCGCTCGCCGACGCCGAGGGCGAGTTGGAGCGCGACAGCCGTTCGTCGGGCTGACCGTGGACCGTTCCCACCGAAAGAGGCTGTCCGCCTGTCGGACGGATGGGTCACACTCCACCGCTGCCCGCCGCACCCGGTCTTATGACACCGGACGGTCGGTTAGGCCCGGCTTGAGCAGGCCTGACGTGTTTGGCAGCCCGTACACCTCGCGAGGTTTGTCCCCTCCTGTCCGGCGCGATATCAGCGCGGGGTTACGGTTCGACTTCTCTCCGTTCGGGGGGTTTGATCATGAGTCCTTGACCGGAGCGCCCCCGGCGACCTAGCCTCGCCATACAGGCTCACATTGCCCGACCAGCGCAGGCTAAGCGCACAACATAGATCGCGTAACAGAACAGCATCACTTTGGCCGACTCCGCGGCCTTTGGCGGCAGTTCCGGACAGGCCGGTCCGGAACGCTGCGACAACTGCACCCGGTCGCCGACGCTGCCCACGGGCACCGCCGGCGGAGAAAGCTACCCACGGCCAGCCGCTCCGGTCGGGCGTCCACAGCCGCAGGAGTGTGCCCCCGGCACGGTCGCTGCGGTCTCGACGTTAGGGGAGGCGGCCATGGCGGGGCGGCGGCACAGGTTCATCGGTAGACCCGACGGGGTCCCGGCATGAACACCTTCGACGTCGTGCTCCTCGCGGCCGTCCTCGTCCTCGCGGTGGTGGTGATCGGCGCCGTGCTGGTCGGCATCCGGACCCTGCGCCGGATGGGCGGCGCGCCGGCTCCGGAGGACCCCGCCTTCATCGCCGAGAAGGACCGCCAGGAGCAGTCCCTCGCCGCCCTGCGGACCGCGGCCGACGAGGCGAACAGCACGATCGACGTGGCGAAGTCCGCGGCCGCCGCAGCTCGTACCGAGGCGGCGGCGGCGAAGGCCGAGGCGAAGGCGGCCCGCGCCGAGGCGCGTCGCGTCCTCGACGACGCCCGCGCCGAGGCGGACACCGTTCTGGAACGCGCCCACAAGCAGGCCGAGGCGGACGCCGAGCAGCTGCGGACGGCAGCCCGGCGCAGCGGCGAGCGGGAGGTCGCGGTGCTCGCCGCCACCACCCGCGAGCAGGCCGCCGAGGTGGAACGTCGGGCCGCCCGGATGGACGAGCGGGAGCGGATGCACACCGAGGAGGTGGAGCGGTTCGCCGAGCGGGAGCGGCAGCTCACCGCCGCGAAGGCTGCCCTCGCCGCCCGGGAGGCAGCGCTCGCCCAGCGAGAGGCCGAGCTGACCGAGTCGGAGGAACTGCGCCGCCGGGAGCTGGAGCGGGTCGCCGGGCTCACCGCCGACTCCGCGCGACTGGAGCTGGTCGACGCCATCGAGACGTCTGCCAAGCGGGAAGCGGCGCTGCTCGTGCGGGACATCGAGTCCGACGCGCGTAACACGGCCGAGCAGCGCGCCCGACACATCGTGGTGGACGCGATCCAGCGGGTCGCCAGCGAGCAGACCGCGGAGAGCGTGGTCAGCGTCCTGCACCTGCCCGGTGACGAGATGAAGGGGCGGATCATCGGCCGGGAGGGGCGCAACATCCGCGCCTTCGAGTCGGTGACCGGCGTCAACCTGATCATCGACGACACCCCCGAGGCGGTGCTGCTCTCCTGCTTCGACCCGGTCCGCCGGGAGGTGGGCCGGGTGACCCTGGAGAAGCTGGTCCTGGACGGGCGCATCCACCCGCACCGGATCGAGGAGGTCTACGACCTGGCCCGGCAGGAGGTGGAGCAGCTCTGCCTCCGCGCCGCCGAGGACGCCCTGGTCGAGGTCGGCATCACCGAGATCCACCCGGAGCTGGTGACCCTGCTCGGTCGGCTGCGCTACCGCACCTCGTACGGGCAGAACGTGCTCAAGCACCTTGTCGAGACCGCCCACATCGCCGGCATCATGGCCGCCGAGCTGCGGTTGGACGTGCCCATCATCAAGCGGTCGGCGTTCCTGCACGACATCGGCAAGGCGCTCACCCACGAGGTGGAGGGCAGCCACGCCATCATCGGCGCGGACCTGGCCCGCAAGTACGGCGAGCACGAGGACGTGGTGCACGCCATCGAGGCGCACCACAACGAGGTGCCGCCGCAGACCATCGAGGCCGTGCTCACCCAGGCCTCCGACGCCTGCTCCGGTGGTCGGCCGGGCGCGCGCCGGGAGAGCCTGGAGGCGTACGTCAAGCGGCTGGAGCGGATCGAGGAGATCGCGGCCGGCAAGCTCGGCGTGGACAAGGTCTTCGCCATGCAGGCCGGCCGGGAGATCCGGGTGATGGTCAAGCCGGACGACGTGGACGACATCGGGGCGGCCGTGCTGGCCCGGGATGTGGCCAAGCAGATCGAGGAGGAGCTGACCTATCCGGGTCAGATCCGGGTCACCGTGGTCCGCGAGTCCCGGGTCACCGAGATCGCCCGCTGACCGGCCTGATCACCGGGAATTCACCGATATCGGGGTGTCCCCAACGCTGGGACACCCCGATATCAAGGAACTCGAGTCGATCACGCGCCGGGCCACCCGGCGGCCCGTCCGGTCAGATCATCCGGGCAGAGTCCTCGCCGACGCTTTGGGCGGGGAGCACCTTGGCCGCGGTACGCGGCGTACGGCCCATTCGTTTCTGCAACCACCAGGCGAGGACGGACAGCGCACCGCAGATGGCGATGTAGATCGCTCCGACGACCAGGTAGGTCGGCACGTACGGAAGGCCGAACGGCAACCGGCCGCCGATCTGCTTACCGACGAAGAGCAGCTCGGGGTACGTGATGATGAAGCCCAGCGCGGTGTCCTTGAGCAGCACGACGAGCTGGCTGACGATCGCCGGGAGCATCGACCGGACGGCCTGCGGCAGCAGGATCAGCCGCAGCACCTGGTTCTTGCGCAGACCGACCGCGTACGCCCCCTCGGTCTGCCCGTAGGGGACCGCGTTGATGCCGGCCCGGAAGATCTCCGCGAGCACCGAGCCGTTGTAGAGCATCAGCCCGATGACCAGCGCCCAGAGCTTGTCGATCGACCAGCCGTACTGCAGCGGCACGTAGTAACCGAAGAAGATCAGAATCAGCAGTGGAATCGCCCGGAACAGCTCCACCACGAAGGTGGCCGGGGTACGCAGGACCCACTTGTCGCTCAGTCGGGCGCTGGCGAAGACCGCCCCGAAGAGCAGTGCCAGGACCGCCGCGATGCCGGCAGCCTTGAGCGTCGCCCACAGCCCGCCCAGCAACTCGCGCTGCACCGACGCGTACTGCAGTTGCTCCCACTTACGGGCCTCGAACTGGCCGGTGTCGGCGAACTTGTAGCCGATGTAGGCGAGCAGGGCGATGATGCCGGCGGTGGAGGCCACGCCCAGGATCGCGTTACGCCGCTTGGCGCGGGGCCCGGGCAGGTCGTAGAGGATCGACGCCTGGCTCAACTCAGCCACCTTTCGTTCGCGACTGCGGGGCTCGCAAGCTCACTCACCGGGCGATCCTCCACTTGCGCTCCAGGAACCGCTGAAACGCCACCAGCGGCAGGATCAGGATCAGGAAGCCGATGGTGATCCAGAGCAGGACGGCGAACTGCGGCTCGCCCCGCTCGGCCATGTACGCGGGGATAGCGCCCGCCTCCAGCACGGAGAAGCCGGCGGCGATGGTGGTGTTCTTCAGCATCGCGATGAACACGCTCATCATCGGTGGGACCATCGCCCGCAGCGCCTGCGGCAGCACGATGAGCGTGAGCACCTGGCCGAAGGTCATGCCGAGCGCCCGGGCCGCCTCGGCCTGCCCGGCGGCGACCGTGTTCACGCCGGAGCGGATCACCTCGCACACGAAGGCGGAGGTGTAGACGGTCAACGCGATGCCGGCGCTGGAGAAGTAGTCGATGTTGACGTCGAGCTTCGGCACCGCGAATACCAGGAACGCGAAGACCAACGTCAGAGGGGTGTTGCGCACCAGGTTGACGTACGTGGCGCCGAACGCGCGCAGCGCCGGCACAGGGGAGACCCGCATCGCGCCGAGCAGCGTGCCGAGGACGAGGCTGCCGACCGCGGCGATCAGGAAAAGTTGGACGGTGTTGGTGAACCCGTCAACGAACAGCTGCCGGTTGTCCGTCAGTACGCGGAAGAACTCGCCCATGCCTCGCTCTCACTCCTCGGACGGGCGCCGGGCGGGGACGAGCCCCGCCCGGCGCCACAACTCGTTGTCGAGCCGTTCGGTCAGTACCGCTCGAGGGTGGGCGGGGTGCCCGCCGAGCCGGACAGGCCGAGCGTGCCGTCGTAGATCTTCTGCCAGGTGCCGTCGCCGAACGACGCCTCGATCTGGTTGTTGACGTAGTCGCGCAGCGCCTTGTCGTCCTTCGGCAGGCCGATGCCGTACTTCTCGGTGCTGAACGGCTGGCCGACCACCTTCAGCTCGCTCGGGCTCTGCGCCGCGTAGCCCTTGAGGATGGCGTCGTCGGTGGTGACGGCGTCGACCTTCTTGTCGAGCAGCTGCGAGACGCACTCGGAGTAGGTCTTGAACTCGACGATGTTCTCCGGCTCGGTCAGGCCCTCGTCACGGACCTTCTGGATCGGGGTCGAGCCGGTGGCCGAGCAGACCTTCTTGCCCTTGAGGGTGTCCTTGCCGGTGATCGACGACTCGTCCTTGCGGACCAGCAGGTCCTGGCCAGCAACGAAGTACGGGCCGGCGAAGGAGATGTCGTTCTTGCGCTTGTCGGTGATCGAGTAGGTGCCGACGTAGTAGTCGACCTCACCACCCTTGATCGCGGTCTCCCGGTTGGCCGACGCGATCTCCTTGTACTCGATCTTCGCCGGGTCGATGCCCAGCGTGCTCGCCACGTACTGGGCGATCTCGATGTCGAAGCCGCACCGCTTGCCCTGGGCGTCCTTGTAGCCGAGGTTGGGCTGGTCGAACTTGACCCCGACGGAGACCTTGCCAGCCGTCTTGATCTTCTCGAAGGTCGGGCTGCCGGCGATGGCCGCGTCGGTCTTCGGGGTGAAGGTCGCGCCGGAGCTCTTGCAGGTGTCACCCTGGGCGGCGCCGGAGGCGGTGCCGCCCGCGCTCGGGGTCGGCTCACCCTCCTTGCCGCACGCGGCGGCAGACAGGGCGAGGGAGGCCATCATGGCGACCGCCGCCACGCTCTTCATACGCATACTCTTCTCCTTCTTCAACGGAGCTCACCGAGGTGCGGCGCGCTCCACTACGGACGCCTAGTGCGTGAGGATCTTGGAGAGGAAGTCCTTCGCCCGATCGCTGCGCGGGTTCTCGAAGAACTCCGCCGGGGAGGCGTCCTCGACGAGCTTGCCGTCGGCCATGAAGATGACCCGGTTCGCCGCGTGCCGGGCGAAGCCCATCTCGTGGGTGACCACGACCATCGTCATGCCGTCGCTGGCCAGCGAGGTCATCACGTCGAGCACCTCGCCGACCATCTCCGGGTCCAGTGCGCTGGTCGGCTCGTCGAAGAGCATCGCCTTGGGCTGCATGGCCAGTGCCCGGGCGATCGCCGCACGCTGCTGCTGGCCGCCGGAGAGCTGGGCCGGGAACTTGTCCGCCTGGTTGGCGATGCCGACCCGGTCGAGCAGGGCCAGGCCGCGTTCGCGGGCGGCGGCCGGCTTCTCCTTGCGGACCTTGATCGGGCCGAGGGTGACGTTCTCCAGGATGGTCTTGTGCGCGAAGAGGTTGAAGGACTGGAAGACCATGCCCACCTCGCTGCGCAGCTTCGCGAGGGGCTTACCCTCGGCCGGCAGGACCTGGCCGTCGAAGGTGATGGTGCCCGAGTTGATCGGTTCCAGTCGGTTGATCGTGCGGCACAGCGTCGACTTGCCGGAGCCGGACGGGCCGATCACCACGACCACCTCGCCCCGACCCACCGACAGCGAGACGTCGTCCAGCACGTGCAGCGGCCCGAACCACTTGTTGACCGCGTCCAGCACGATGAGCGGTTCGCCCGTCGTCACGTCGTCCACCGTCCCCTGTCGTCTCCCGGATCGGGGTCGGTTGACCCCCGGTGCGGCCACTGTAGGCGGCGTGATGTGGCAGAACGCAACCCAGCGGGTCACGGAGCGGTAACACCGGTCACGATCGTTCTCGGTCGTCCGATTTTGGTCACCAGGTGGGGGTGGTGACGGTGGTGATCGTGGCGCGTTGTCGAGATCATGGGTGGATGACCGAACCCGTACGGCTGACCACGTACGCCCGCGGCGGTGGCTGCGCCTGCAAGATCCCACCGGGCGAGCTGGAGATCATGGTGGCCGGTCTCGGCCCGGCGACCGGCGCCGCGGAGTTGCTGGTCGGGTTGGATCACGGCGACGACGCGGCGGTGGTGCGCCTGGATGAGCGCACCGGCCTGGTCAGCACCGCCGACTTCTTCACGCCGGTGGTCGACGACGCGTACGACTGGGGTCGGATCGCCGCGGCCAACGCGCTCTCCGACGTGTACGCGATGGGCGGCACCCCGCTGGTCGCGCTCAACCTGCTCTGCTGGCCGCGTGACGTGCTCCCGCTGGAGTTGGCCCGTGAGGTGCTGCGTGGCGGCCAGGACGTGGCGCGGGAGGCCGGCTGTCACCTGGCCGGCGGGCACAGCGTGGACGACGACGGCCCGAAGTACGGTCTCGCGGTCACCGGCACGGTCCGACCGGAGGAGCTGATCACCCTCGACGCTGGGCGGGCCGGGGTGCCGTTGTCGCTGACCAAGCCGCTCGGGGTGGGTGTGTTGAACACCCGGCACAAGGCGACCGGGGAGAGCTTCCCGGAGGCGGTGGCCACGATGAGCGCGCTCAACCGGGACGCCGCCCGCGCGGCGGTCGCCGCCGGCATCCGCTGCGGCACCGATGTGACCGGGTTCGGGCTGCTCGGGCACGCCTCGAAGCTGGCCCGGGCCAGCCAGCTCACGGTGGCCATCGACACCGCCCGGGTGCCCTATCTGGCCGGTGCCCGCGAGGCGCTGCGTGACGGGTTCGTCAGCGGCGGCAGCCGGCGCAACCTGGACTGGGTGACCCCGTGGACCGACTTCGGCGCGGCGGACGAGGCGGAGCGGCTGCTGTTGGCCGACGCGCAGACCTCCGGTGGTCTGCTGGTCGCCGGCGAGGTGCCCGGCGCTCCCGTGGTGGGTGAGCTGCTGCCTCGGGGGGAGCACCGGGTCGTCCTGCGCTGACCGGCGGGGGGACACGCGGTGGGGGTGGTACGAATGCCGCACCGTACCCGATAAACTGTCACCTTCCCGCTACTCCGAGCAATGTCGCTCAGGGAAATTTTGCCCGGAATGGTCACAGACCGGTAACTTGCCCCCGGCTGGGGTCAAATGCCCCCCACCATCGTGTGTAAGGCCCGATCCGGAGGCCGGTGGGGACGAACGCAGCGAGGAGGCGGAATGACCGAGCTGTGGAACTGGAGAATCGACGGGGCTCAGCCCGTGGAGGTCTACCCGGCGTTGGCCGAGGCGCTTGGTCGGGTGGTGATGCCGTTGGCGGCGGCCGACCCGGCGCGGCTGCCGGCGTACGCGGTGGTGTGTGACGTCTGGCAGGCGCCGGGCGAGTTCGCGACGGTGGTGGACTGCTACGGGGTGCCTGAGCAGCTCTCCGAGCACGCGAGCATCGCCGCTCTGGCCCGATTGTTGGGCCGCAACTGCCTGCTGCGCGACGACACGCTCGACGCGGGCCGGCACCTGCTCGTCGCCCCGGACGGCACGGTCCGCCCGGTGCATTTCGACGTGCGGGACACCGACGACGGTGAGGTGCTCAGCAAGCTGCGGCTCTGCTCGCTGGGCGACCCGGGTTGTCGGGGCTGGTCGCAGTGCCACCGCTCGCGCTGGGCGCCCGACACGGTCGCCCCGGCGCTCGCCGCGGCCTGACCCGACAGGGGTCAGGCCCGGCCGGGCCAGGTGCCGTCTGGGCGAGCCGGACGGCTCTGGCAGGTCAGGCGGCGCTGGTGATCAACGCGGCGGTGGCGATCAGCCGGCGGCAGTGGCCGACCGGTCCGTGGCGCCCGATCCGGCGCCCCGCACCACCAGTTGGTCGAGCAGGGTGCGCGTCGCCCCGGCCACGGCGGCCACCGCGGCGTCGAACGCGGCAGCGTTGTGCGCGGCGGGCGTCCGGAAGCCAGAGATCTTCCGGACGTACTGCAACGCCGCCGCCTCGACGTCCGCGTCGGTCACCTGCGGGGTGAACGGTTCACGCAGCGTCTTGATGCTCCGGCACATGTGAGTTCCTCCTCGATTGGTGCGCTACTTGACCAACGATGACATCGTTGGGGCTGTTGCCTATTCTGGTGGCGCGTCAGGGCCCTCGGGCCGTCCATCACACCTCCCGTGGCACGTCCGCGGGACCCGGAGAATCATTGTGGACAACGCACCCACCCGCCCATCCCGTCCGAGCCTGGACGACTTCACACATAGCCTGGGCACCCCGCTGGAACGGATCGTCGTCGAGCACGCCGATCTGATCGAGGCGGTGCGCCGGCGCGTCGTCACCAACGGTTCCGTGCCGTCCGACACCGTGCCCGTCGCCGCCTTCAACTCGTCCATCTGAGTGATGGTCTGCCGGTGCGGCCCACCCGGAACGGGCGGATCCTGCCGGCGGATCAGTCAGTTCGTGTTGAAGGTGCACAGCCGGTGTGACCTCAGCTGCGACCACTGCTACGTCTACCAGCACGCCGACCAGACCTGGCGTGGCCGTCCGGCACGGATGCCGCCGGCCACGGTCCAGGCCGCCGCACGGCGCATCGCCGAACACGCCCGCGAGCACGAGTTGTCGATCGTGCACGTCGTACTGCACGGGGGTGAGCCGCTGCTGCTGGGCGCCGTCGGGCTGCGCGAGGTGCTGGCCGAGTTGCGCACCACGATCACCCCATGGGCTCGGCTGGACCTGCGCATGCAGACCAACGGCGTCCTGCTCGACGAGGAATTGTGCCGGCTGTTCGTCGAGTACGACGTGCGGGTCGGGGTGTCCTTCGACGGCGACCGTGCCGCCAACGACCGCCACCGGGTCTTCGCCCACGGTGGCAGCAGCTACGACCAGGTCCGGCGGGCGCTGGCCCTGCTCCGGCGACCGGAACACCGCGCCAGCTACGCCGGCATCCTCTGCACGATCGACGTCCGCAACGATCCCGATCGGGTGTACGAGGCACTGCTGGCCGAGCACCCGCCCCGGGTCGACCTGTTGCTGCCCCACGCCACCTGGGACAACCCCCCGGAGCGCCCCGGCCCCACCCCAACCCCGTACGCGGACTGGCTGGGGCGGCTGCACCGGCGGTGGGTGGACGACGGCCGCCCGATGTCGATCCGGATGTTCGAGGCGCTGCGCCCGGGTGGCGGCGGCACCGAGGCGTTCGGCCTCGCGCCGGCCGACGTGCTGGTCATCGAGGCGGACGGCAGTTGGGAGCAGGTCGACTCGTTGAAGACCGCGTACCACGGCGCGGCCGGCACCGGCTTCGACGTGTTCGACCACTCGGTGGACGAGGTCGCACGGCACCCCGGGGTCGCCGTCCGGCAGGACGGCGTGGACGGCCTCTGCGCGACCTGCCGGTCCTGCCCGGTGGTCGACCGGTGCGGCGGCGGCCTGTACGCCCACCGCTGGCGCACCGGCTCCGGCTTCGACAACCCGTCGGTGTACTGCGCCGACCTGCTCCGCCTGATCGACACCGTGGACGCCCACCCGCCGCCCACCCCGCCGACGTCGGGCAAAGCATCGAGCACCTCGCCCGTCGACGAGTTGCTGGACGACCTGGCGACCGGGCACAGGGCGGCGTCGACGCTCGCGCTGCTCGCCGCTACCCAGCTCTCCATCACCCGGGCGCTGCTGGCGGCCTGCCGGGGCGGCTTCGGCGCCATGGCCGCCTGGGAACTGCTCGTCCACCTCGACCAGGCCGCGCCGGAGGCGGTCCGAGCGGTCCTGGCGCACCCCTTCGTCCGGCCCGGGCTGGTGCATCGCCTCAACTCCTCGGCCCCGCCCGGCCTCGCCGCGGCAGCCGACCCACTGCCGGCCCTGGCCATCGCCGCGGCGCTGCGGGCCGGCATCCCGGCCGCGTTGCAGGTTCCGGTGCGGGCCAACACGATCACGATCCCCGCGCTCGGCAGCCTGGTGCTGCCCGGCCTGGGGGAGAGCGCCGAGGTGACCGTGCGACCCGGCGAGTTCCAGGTCCGGGGTGGCTCGGTCGACCATACGGTGCTCCTCGATCCGACGGCACCGCCGTTGACCGGCTGGCTTCCGACCCGCGACGTGTCGGTGCCCGGCGGCCGGGTGCTCCTCGAGGACAGCGACCCGTACCGCGACTGCTACGGCCAGGAGGTGCAGTCCCGCCTGGACGGTCCAGCGGCGCGGGCGTTGAGCCGTACCCTGGCGGAGGCCTGGCGGGTCGTGCACCGGGACGTGCCGGCGCACGCGGCGGCGCTCGACGGCGGTCTGCGTGCCGTCGTTCCGTTGGCGCCCGACCCGGCGCGACCGCTGCGGAGCGCGACCGCCCGGCACGCGTTCGGCGCGGTCGCCGTCACCCCCCATCCCGACCCGGAGACGATGGCGGTGCTGCTCGTGCACGAGTGGCAGCACGCGAAGCTGGGTGCGGTCCTCGACCTGTACGACCTGGTCGAGCCCGGCCAGGGCACCCGGATCCGGGTGCCCTGGCGTCCCGACCCGCGGCCACCGGAGGGCGTCCTCCAGGGTGTGTACGCCCACCTCGCCGTCACCCAGGTCTGGCGGTCGCGGGCTGTCTCCGACGGCGGCGAGGCGTTGGCGCATGCCGATCGCTTCCACTCCTGGACACGGGACGGCGCCGACGCGCTGCTGGCCAGCCGGTCGCTCACCGCGGCGGGTGAGCGGTTCGTCGGCCAGTTGCGCCACGCCTTGGAGGAGACCCGTGCCGGGTCCGGATGAGCGCCAACCGCCCAGACTGGGCCGTCTCCGCCTCGCCGACGACCTGCGGGCGTTGGGCGTCCGCCCGGGTGCGTGCCTCCTGGTGCACTGCGCCCTCCGCCGGGTGGGCCCGCTGAAGCACGGCCCCGCGACTCTCGCCGACGCTGCGCGGGACGTCCTCGGCCCGGTTGGCACACTCCTGGTGCCCACCCAGACCGACGGTAACTCGACCACTTCCCGGGCCTACCTGGCGGCGACCGCCGGTATGGACGCTGCGCAGCGCGAGCGGTACGACGCGGCGCTGCCGGGCTGGGACCGCCGGACCACCCCTTCGCAACGGATGGGGGCGCTTGCCGAGTACGTCCGATGTGCTCCCGGTGCCGTGCGCAGTGACCATCCACAGACCTCGTTCGCCGCGCTCGGCCCGCAGGCCCGGCAGCTCACCGACGGCCATGACCTCACCTGCCACCTGGGGGAACGCTCACCAATGGGCGAGCTCTACGCGGCGGACGGGCAGGTCCTGCTGCTCGGCCTCGGCTACGAGGCGTGCACCGCACTGCACCTGGCCGAGTACCGGCTGCCGGTGCCGCCGCCCGAGCGCGACTACCACTGCTTCCGGCTCGTCGACGGGCGGCGGGTCCGCCTCGACTTCCGGGCTGCCGACCTGGACGACCGGGACTTCCCGGCGGTGGGCGCCGCGCTCGACGAGACGCCGTTCGTGCGGCACGGTCGGGTCGGGCGGGCAAGCGCGCGCCTGTTGCCGGTGCGTGCCGCCGTGGACTTCGCGATCGGTTGGTTCGGCGCGCACCGCCTGGCGTTGCGACAGTGAACCGGCCGACCGCCCCGGCGCCTGCTGATACCCGCCACTGTGGACTTCGACGTAGAGTGACGTGGCGGCAACCGGATCGTCCTGCGGCATTGACGAGCGCCTTAGGCTGAAAGTCCGGTCGCTTTCCGGACGGCGGAGGAACGACGGTGAGCGAAGCGGTAGCAGTCGCCGATACGCAAGCCCCGCTGTTCTTCGTGAGCTATTCGCGTCCGAGCATTCGGCGTGCCGGAAACCCCCAGGGATACCTCTCGCGGTTCTTTGATGACCTCTCCACCCATGTCATCGAGTTGGTGGGCCTGCCGACCGGGGTCGACCCCGGTTTCATGGACAGCTCACTGGGCGGTGGTGAGCGCTGGACCCCCGAACTGTTGCGCGCCGCCGGGACCTGTCAGGTGTTCATTCCGCTGGTGTCCAGCGCGTTCATCAGCAGTGCGTGGTGCGCCATGGAATGGCATGCCTTCGCACGACGTCGCATCGAGCCACGTGTCGCGGGTAGCTCCGCGCACGAGACGGCGATCGTGCCCGTCAACTGGTCGCCGACCGCCGAGTCGTCGCTGCCGCCGAGTATTCGTGCCATCCAACGGTTCTCGCCGACCGCGAGACCGGATGACGACAGCATCGTGCGCCAGTACGAGCAGGAGGGGGTCTACGGCTTGCTGGCCATGCAGCAGGAGCAGGCGTACCGCGCGGTGGTGTGGCGTCTCGCCCAGCGGGTGGTGGCGATCCATCGCGCCTACCATGTGCAGCCGCTGGTGCCCGCGGGCGTCGAGGAGTTGCGCACGCTCTTCACCGAGGAGGCGGCCGCATGACGCCGCTCACCGCCGAGGGGCGGGTGCCAACTCGCCAGACCTACTTCTTCCTGAGTTACGCGCATTCCGCCCCGCTGCTGGGTGCCCGCACCGACACCGACGTCTGGGTCGACCACTTCTTCGCCGATCTGTCGGGTGAGGTGGGTCGGCTGGTGTCCCCGCGCCCGGGCGTGGAGATCGGTTTCATCGACCAGTCCATCCCACCGGGGGCCGACGTGAAGGCGGCCCTGGCAGACGCCCTCGGCGCGGCCCAGGTGTTCGTGCCGCTCTATTCGCCGGGCTACTTCGGCAGATCATGGGCGCTGGGCGAGCAGGAGTCCTTCCTGACCCGGCTGCTCCGCGCGACCGGGGAGCCGGCATCCCCCGTCGTACCGACCGACCACGTGGCGCCGGTCCTCTGGATCCCGGTGCCCAGTTGGGAGGAGCATCCCGAGCTGGACGCGGCACTGGATCTGGGTCGGGACGTGCCCGAGTACGCCGAGAACGGCATGCGAGCGCTCTGCATGCTCGGCGCCTACCAGGAGCAGTACCAGATCCTGCTCGGGCGGCTGGCCCGGCGGATCGTGGAGCCCACCCGACGTTTCTGGCTGCGCCCGTCCCGGGCTCCCGCCCTGGACGTGTCGCGGCGGATCTCGGCCGACCCGGATTTCGTGGTGACGGTGCTGGCACCCACCCGAGACCGGCCGCCCGAGGGGCGGGAGGCGTCCTCGTACGCCGAGCGCAGCCGCCTCTGGCGCCCCTTCGGTTCCGGACAGGAGCTCCCGGTGGCCGAGTACGCGGCGAGCACCGCTGAGCGGCTCGGCCTGTCGGTGCACATCACCGATTTCGCCGACGCCGAGGACCTGCTCGAGATCCGCCCCGGCGTGGTCCTGATCGACCCGTGGTGCACCGAGCTTCCCGGCGGCATACCCGCTCTGCGGTCCGCCGCGCGGTCGCTGCCGCCATGGGTGGTGCCGCTCGTGGTGACCGACGCCGACGACCCGCGCGACGCGCACCGCGGCGCCGACCTGGCGCGGCTGGTGCTGGGCGTACTGCAGGACGCGGGCGCGACGCGAGCGCGGTGGGTCGGGCGGATGGATGAGTTCGCCGGGCTGATGCCGACCTTGGTGACCGAAGCCCGGCGGCTCTACCTGAAGCATGGCGCGGTGTTCCCGGCATCGGGGCCGAACACCAGGCCACCCAGCCTTCGTAGCCCGGTCCCGTCACCGTTCGAAGCCCCGGAGGTGCCCGATGAGCACTGAGCGCGACGGTCAGGTTGTCACCTTCTACTCGTTCAAGGGCGGAACGGGCCGGACGATGGCACTGGCCAACGTCGCGTGGATCCTCGCTGCCAACGGCAAGCGGGTGCTGGTCACCGACTGGGACCTGGAATCGCCGGGCCTGCACCGCTTTTTCCACCCTTTTCTGGACGTGGCGGCGATCGGCGGCACCCCCGGGGTCATCGACCTGATCCGGGACTACGAGTCGGAGACCATGCGCGAGGCGGTGCGACCGGAGGGGTGGGTCGAGCAGTTCGCCCGGGTCAACCGGTACGCCTTCTCGTTGGTCTGGGAATTCCCCGGCGGTGGCGGGCTGAGCTTCCTCTCCGCCGGCCGGCAGAACAGCGACTACGCCGTTTCGGTGAGCGGGCTGGACTGGGACACCTTCTACCACCGGTTGGGCGGGGCGCAGTTCTTCGACGCCCTGCGCGAGGACATGAAGCGCGAGTACGACTACACCCTGATCGACAGCCGGACGGGGCTCAGCGACGTCGCCGACATCTGCACCCTGCACCTACCGGACACGCTGGTCGACTGCTTCACCCTCAGCGACCAGGGCATCGAGGGTGCCGCTCAGGTTGCCAGCGCCGTCGCCCTGCACCGCTCGCGCCGCGGCATTCGGATCCTGCCGGTGCCGATGCGGGTCGACCAGGCGGAGAAGGAGAAGGCCGACGCGGGACGGGCGCTCGCGATGCGCAGCTTCGTCGGTCTGCCAACCGGGATGACGGAGGCGGATCGGCGGCGCTACTGGGCGGCGGTGGAGGTGCCGTACCGGCCCTTCTACGCGTACGAGGAGACGCTGGCGACCTTCGGCGACGCACCCGGCTCACCCACGTCGCTGCTGGCGGCTTACGAGACGCTGACCATGGAACTGACCAACGGCGACGTGCGCGCGATGCCGCCGATGGACGAGTCGGTGCGCGAGCGGCAGAACGCCCGCTTCCGGCGCCGCTACGCGCTCCCCGACGACGACCTCCTGCTCCGCTACGCCCCTGAGGACGCGGTCTGGGCGGAGTGGATCGAGCGGGTGCTCAGCTCCGCCCGTGTGCGGGTCGTCGACGGGAGCCAACCGGCCAAGCCCGGCGCGAAGACGCCGGCCCGTACGCTGACAATCCTCTCCCCCGCCTACGTGGCCCTGCCTCCCGCGGCGTTGCCCCCGCGCGACACGGCCGCCGGCACCACTCCGCTCGCGGTCTACGTGAGTGATCTTCGGCCTCTCGCGGAGTTCGCGGTGGCCTCCTCCGTCCATCTGGTCAACGTCAGTGCCGCGGAGGCCGCGGAGCGGCTGTTCCGGCTGGTGGACCGCCCGCCGCCGCTGCGTGCCTACGGTCCGGCCGATGCCGGTCTGCGCTTCCCGGCCGCCGAGCCGGCCGTCTTCAAGGCACCGAACCGCAACGCGCGCTTCACCGGCCGCGAAGGTGAGCTGGCCAGGCTGCGTCGGCGCCTGGCCCCCGCCAAGCCGGTCGCCCTCCAGGGGATGGGCGGCGTCGGCAAGACCGAACTCGCCCTCGAGTACGTGCACCGGTACAAGTCCGCGTACGACGCGGTCTGGTGGATCACCATCGAGGCGACGGAGTCGGCTGGCGCCGACGTGGAGAAGTCCCTGGCGACCTTCGCCGCCCGGCTCGGTGTCGGTGGCCACTCGGACCGGGCTGACGACGTGCGGGCGGTGCTGGAGGCGCTGGGGCGGGGTGAGCCCGGGCGGTGGCTGCTGGTGATCGACAACGCAGAGGAGGTCGACCCGTTCGAGCGTTTCCTGCCGCGCGGCGGGCACGTGTTGCTCACCTCGCGCAATCAGGGCTGGGGGGCGCAGGCCACGCTGATCCAGGTTGACGTCTTCGCCCGTGCGGAGACCGTCGCCCACCTGCTGCAACGCGTGCCTTCCCTCACCAAGGAGGAGGCGGACCGGATCGCCGACGCGCTCGGCGACCTGGCGGTGGCGGTCGCCGCGGCCGGCGCCTACCTTGCAGATACCGGTACCCCGGTCGACGTTTACCTGGAGCAGATCGAGCGGCACGGGTCCATGGCCCTCCCGGTGGAGGCCACCTGGGATCTGTCGTTGGCGCGGCTGCGTACGCAGTTTCCGTCGGCGTTCCGGCTGTTGCAGCTCTGTTCGGTGCTGGCCCCGGAGATCGACCTGAAACTGTTGTACAGCAACGACATGGTGCAGGCGATGGCGTCGTTCGACCCCGCCGTGTCGGATCACCTGGTGATGGGGCAACTGGTCCAGCAGATAACCCGGTCGGCACTGCTCACGCTGAACAAGTCGGAGGAGCGGGTGCTGGTGCATCGGCTGCTCCAGGCAGTGGTCCGGGAGTCGATGACACCGGACGAGGTCGCCAACACCCGACACGAGGTGCACCTGGTGCTGGCTGGGGCCCGCCCTCAGGGTGACGCCGACGATCCGCAGACCTGGGACAAGTTCCGAATGCTCTGGCCGCACATCGAACCTTCGGGTGTGGTGGGCAGCCGGGACAAGTCGACCCGGGATCTGATCATCGACCGGGTGCGGTATCTGTGGCGTCGGGGTGAACTCGACCAGGCGAACACCTTCGCCGCGGAGGCCGACGGCGTCTGGTCGGCGCGGCTGAACCACCTCCAGGGCAACGACGAGGTCGCCACGCTGCATCAGCAGTTGCTGCACCTGCGCTTCAACCGTGCGAACGTGCTGCGGGCACTGGCCCGGTACGACAAGGCCCACGACCTGGACGAGCAGGTCCTCGAGGAGCAGCGAGAGCTCCTGGGCGACCGGCATCCGCACACCCTGATGACCGCCAGCAGCCTGGGTGCCGACCTGCGGGCTCTCGGCCGCTACACCGAGGCGATCGAGCGTGACGGGAAGACCTACAAGGCTTGGCGTGAGGAGGTCGGCGACCGACATCACAAGACGCTCATCGCGGGCAACAACCTCGCGCACTCCTATCGCCTCGTCGGCGACTTCCGGTCGGCGCGGACCTGGGACGAAGACGTGCTCCAGCTCCGCAGGCAGGTATACGGCCAGGAACACCCGTACACGCTGCACTCGGCCGCGCAGCTGGCACGCGATCTGCGGGAGGCCGGCGAGTACGTCGAATCGGCGACGACGCTACGCCCCGTCCATGAACAACTCGCCGGTCTGAAGGAGATGGGCAGCGAGGCGGGGGACACCCTGAACGCCCAGGTCAGCCTCGCAGTGTCGCTGCGTTGCGCGGGTCAGGAAGAGGAGGCGGCCGAACTGCTCGACGCGGCGTACCCGGTGCTCGAGGCGAAGTTCGGGCGGGACAACCCCGAGACCCTGATCTGCCGGGCGGCTCTGGTCGCCAATCTGCTGGCACTCGGCAAGACCGAGCGCGCCGTGGTCGAGGCGGAGCAGGTGGCGATGATTTATGGGCGGTGGCTGGGTGCCCGCCACCCGCACACCCTGGGTGCGCTCAGCAACTTTGCCGTGGCGCAGCGAGCCGTGGGCCAGGCGGCTCAGGCCCGCGCCACGGCTGAACGGGCCGCCACCGCGCTGCGCGAGGTGCTCGGGCCGGACCACCCGCACACCCTCGCGGCGGAGGAGAACCTCGGCGTCTGTCTCGCCGAGGAGGGCCATCGGGACGCCGCGATCGAGCGCCTCCGGGCGACCGCGGACCGCTGGGTGGCCACGTCCGAAGCGAGCCATCCGGACACCCTGCGTTGTCGGGCGAACCTGGATCTCGTGCTGCGGGAGACCGTCGGCGACCAGGAAGCTACGACCATCGCCGCGGTCGTCTCGTTGGGCGAGGTGGTCGGGGTCGACCACCCGGGCGTGCGGGCGCTGCGGGATGGACGCCTGGTCGCCCGGATCATCGACCCTCACCCGTTCTAGCCCGTACGACGCCAGTGCCCGGAAGGGAAGTCATGAGGGGTGAGCGCGACGTAGTCATCGACCCGTCGTACCTGACGGGGTCAGAGGCATCGGAGAGCATGGACGAGCTGCGTGAGCAGTGTGCCGAGGAGCCGGCATGAGCCCGTCGGCGGACCGGAGTCGGTCGGCGCGGGGGACGTACTTCTTCCTCAGCTACGCCCACTCGGCACCGCCACCCGGCGCCCGCGCCGACGCCGACTTCTGGGTCGGCCAGTTCTTCGTCGATCTGACCGACGAGGTGCGACGTCAGGCGCGGCCGGTCGCCGGGATGCGGATCGGCTTCTTCGACCAGCACATCCCGTTGGGCGCCGACTGGAAGGCCGCCCTCGCCGAGGCGCTCGGTGAGGCCGAGGTCTTCGTCCCGCTCTACTCGCCCGGCTACTTCAGCCGCCCCTGGGCACTGGGGGAGCAGGAGTCCTTCCGGGCCCGGCTGGCCACCGCCGGGCCGGCCCGGGCCACCGCCGGTCACCTCACTCCGGTGCTGTGGATTCCGTTCCCCCCGTGGGAGGCCCACCCGGAGCTGGACGGCGCCCTGGACCTGGCTCGGGACGTCCCGGAGTACGCCGCGGACGGCCTGCGCGCGCTCTGCATGCTGGCCTCCTCCTACCGGGCCCAGTACGAGCTGCTGCTGAGTCGACTGGCGAGCCGGATCGTGCACACCGCCGAGCGGCGACCGATGGGCCCCTCCCGGGCGCCCGGCCTGGACGAGGTTGTCCGCCCGGCGTCGACCGACCCGGACTTCGTGGTCGCTGTGCTGGCCCCGACCCGGGACCGGCTGCCGGTCGATCGCGACCCCGCCGGCTACGCCGCCAGCGGGCGGCAATGGCGACCGTACGGGCGCAGCCAGCAGCTACCAGCCGCCGAGTACGCGGCCAGTGCCGCCGAGCGGCTCGGGCTGTCGGCCCGTACCGAAGACTTCGCGCAGGCCTCCGCGCTGCTCGGTCGACGGCCGGCCGTGCTGCTGGTCGACCCGTGGATCGCGGCTGCGCCGGCCGCGGCCGCGGTCCTCGCCCGCATGCTGCACGGCCTGCGGGAATGGGTCGTGCCGTTGGTGGTCACCGACGACGGCAGTCAGGACGCCACCCGCTGGGCCACCGAGGTGACCGAGCTGCTGCACGACGCTGGGCTGCCCCAGGTGAAGCGCGCGTGCAGCATGCCGGAGTTCGTCGACCTGATGCCGGCGTTGGTCACCGAGGCACGCCGGCAGTTCCTCAAGTACGGCCCGGTGGTCCCCTTCGAAAAACCGCCGGGGCCGGTGCCGAGCCTGCGTGACGGTCTGACCGCCGCCGGCTCGACCGAGCCCACCGACCCTGCGTCCCCGCCTGCTGATCCGAGCCGACCGCGTCCCCACGGAGAAGACCGATGAACAACGATCGCGACGGCCAGGTCGTCACCTTCTACTCGTTCAAGGGCGGAACGGGTCGGACGATGGCGCTGGCCAACGTGGCCTGGATCCTGGCGGCCAGCGGCCGGCGGGTGCTCGTCGCCGACTGGGACCTCGAGTCACCCGGTCTGCACCGCTACTTCCAGCCGTTCCTCGACGCGGAGGCGATTCAGGGCACCAGCGGCGTGATCGACATGATCCGCGAATACGAGTGGGAGACCACCCGGGTCGACGACCGGCCGGACCGCTGGATGGAGCAGTACGCCCGGGTCGGGCGACACGCGTTCTCGCTGCGCTGGAACTTCCCCGACGGCGGCGGCCTCGACTTCCTCTCCGCCGGCCGGCAGAACAGCGACTACGCCGTCTCGGTGAGCGGGCTGGACTGGGACAACTTCTACAACCGGCTGGGCGGGGCGCAGTTCTTCGAGGCGCTGCGGGCGGACATGAAGCGCCAGTACGACTTCACCCTGATCGACAGTCGGACGGGGTTGAGCGACGTCGCCGACATCTGCACCCTGCACCTGCCGGACACCCTGGTCGACTGCTTCACGCTCAGCGACCAGGGCATCGACGGCGCGGCCCGGGTGGCGCACTCGGTGCGGGACCGGTACCGGCGGCGGGACATCCGGGTCCTGCCGGTGCCGATGCGGGTCGACCAGGCCGAGAAGGAGCGGGCCGAGGCGGGTCGCCTGCTGGCCATGCGCCGGTTCGCCGGCTTGCCGGCCGGCATGACCGAGGCGGAACGGCGGCGTTACTGGGCCGCGGTGGAGGTCCCGTACCGGCCGTTCTACGCGTACGAGGAGACCCTGGCCACCTTCGGTGACCCGCCCGGCTCGCCGACGTCGCTGCTGGCCGCGTTCGAGACGCTGACCGGGATCCTCACCGACGGCGCGGTGACCGCGCTGCCGATGATGGACGAGTCGGTGCGGGAACGGGGCAAGGCCCGGTTCCGTCGACGCACCGAGGCGATCGACGACCAGATCGTGCTCCGGTACGCGCCGGAGGACGCCATCTGGGCCGAGTGGTTGGAACGGTTGCTCAGCTCGGCCGGGCTGCGGGTGGTCGATCCCACGACCGCCGTCGGGTCCGCCGGCACGCCCGCGCCGCGCACGCTGACCGTGGTCTCACCGGCCTACGTGGCGACGCCGTCGGGCGGTCTGCCCGCTCGCGACACGAGCACCGGTTCCACGGCGCTCGCGGTCTACGTCGCCGACCTGCGCCCGCTGGCGGAGTTCCCCTCGCAGAGTTCCACCAACCTGGTAAACGTGAGCGCGGCGACCGCAGTGGAGCGGGTACTGCGGCTGGTCGGTCGGCCGGTGCCGTCGTCGGCGGACGGCCCGGCGGGTGGGAGTGCCCGCTACCCCGGCGCCGAGCCGTTGATCTTCAACGCCCCCAACCGGAACGCCCGGTTCACCGGCCGCGAGGACGACCTGGCCCGGCTGCGCGCGCAGTTGCAGAGCGGGGGCGACGCTGTCGTGCTGCCGGTCGCGTTGCAGGGCATGGGTGGCGTCGGCAAGACGCAGGTGGCCCTGGAGTACGTGCACCGGTTCAAGGCCGCGTACGACGTGGTCTGGTGGATCGTGGCGGACCCGCCGCAGTTCGTCGACACCGCCCTCGCCGACCTCGCCAATCGTCTCGGCATCCTCGTCGGGCCGACCCTGCCCGACACGGTCCGGTCGGTGCTGCAGGTGCTCGGCCGTGGTGAGCCGTACGAGCGGTGGCTGGTCGTGCTGGACAACGCCGAAGAGCTCGATCAGATCGAGCCCTTCCTGCCGCAGGGCCCCGGGCACGTTCTGCTGACCTCCCGCAACCGGGCCTGGGGTGACCGGGCGAACCCGATCCAGGTGGACGTCTTCGATCGCACCGAGAGCGTGGCGCACCTCGCTCAGCGGGTGCCCACGATCAGCGCCGAGGAGGCCGACCGGGTGGCCGAGGCGCTCGGCGACCTGCCGATCGCGGTGGCGGCGGCGGGTGCCTGGCTCGCCGACACCGGCACGTCGGTCGCCGACTATCTGCGGCAGATCGAGCGGCACGGCCCCAGCGCCCTCTCCGTGGAGGCCACCTGGGACCTGTCGCTGAACCGGCTGCTCGACCAGGCGCCGGCCGCGTACCGGTTGTTGCAGCTCTGCTCGGTGCTGGCCCCCGAGATCGCCCTCGAACTCATCTACAGCGACGAGATGGCGGCTGCCCTCATGCCGTTCGACCCGTCCGTTTCCGAGCGGCTGGTGCGCGGCGCCGTGGTCCAGCAGATCAACCGCCTGGCACTGCTCAAACTAAACGTTCAGAGCGGTCACGTTCAGGTGCACCGGCTGTTGCAGGCGGTGGTCCGGGACCGGATGACCGAGGACGAGATCGCCGCCGCCCGACACCAGGTGCACCTCGTGCTGGCCGCGTCCCGACCCCGCGGCGACGTGGACGACCCGGCCACCTGGGCCCGGCTGCGCATGCTCTGGCCACACCTGGAGGTCTCCGAGGCGCTGGCCTGCCCCGACGAGTCGGTGTGTCAGCTGCTGATCGACCGGGTCCGTTATCTGTGGCGGCGCGGCGGTCTGGACCAGGCCGACGTGTTCAGCCAGGAGGTGGACGACACCTGGAGCGCCCGACTCGGCGATACGCGCGACGAGGTCGAGGCATCGGCGCTGGGCCGGCACCTGCTGCACCTGCGGTTCAACCGGGCGAACATCCTGCGCAGCCTGGGCCGGTTCGACGAGGCCCGGGGCCTGGACGAGGCGGTGCTGGCCGAGCAGCGCCGACTGCTGGGCGCGCTGCACCCGCACAGCCTGATGACCGCCGGTGGCCTCGGCGCGGACCTGCGGGCGCTCGGCCGGTACGCCGAGGCCCTGGAACGGGACCGGTCCACCTACGCCTCCTGGCTCCAGACGTTCGGCGAGGACCACCCTCGGACGTTGAGCGCGGCCAACAACCTCGCCGTCTCGTACCGGCTGGTCGGCGACTACCGGTCGGCCCGTCGCTGGGACGAGGAGGTGCACCAGCGGCGGCGACTGGTGCTCGGCCCCACCCACCCCTACACCCTCGTCTCCGCCATGCGCCTCGGCATCGACCTGCGGGAGGCTGGCGAGTACGAGAGGTCGACCGCCCTGCTGCGCACGGTCCACGACACGTACTGCGAGGTGCTCGGGGCGGATGACGGGCAGAGTCTCGTCGCTCAGGCCAACCTGGCGGTGTCGCTGCGCAGCTCCGGTCGGGGCAGCGAGGCCGCGCCGATGTTCGAGACGGCCTACCACGAACTCGACGAACACTTCGGTCCGGACAACCCGGACACGGTGGCGTGCCGGTCGAGTCGCGCCGCGAACCTGTTGGCGGTCGGCGACGCGGCTCGGGCGCTGACCGAGATGACCGCGGTGCGTCTGGCGTTCGAGGAGCAACTCCGGCTCGGCCCGGAGCACCCGCACGCGTTGGCGACGGTGAGCAACATCTCGGCGGCGGAGCGTGCCCTCGGGCGCAGGTCGGACGCGCTCGCGTCGTCGGCCCGGGCGGTCACCGGGCTGCGCAAGGTGCTCGGGCCGGACCACCCGCACACGCTCGCGGCCGAGGTCAACCAGGCGGTGTGCCTCGCCGAGGAGGGTGACTGGGTGTCGGCGCGGGACCGGCTGCGGGAGACGTCCAGCCGGTTGGCCACGGTGATCGGCGCGGACCACCCGGACACGCTGCGCTGCCTCGGTGATCTCGCCCTGGTGGCGAGGACGGCCGGCGACGGCCCCGCCACAGAGGACGTCGGGGTGGTGGCCGACCGGCTGGCCGAGGTCATCGGCCAGGAGCACCCGACCGTGCAAACCCTGCGCGAGCGGCGCTTCGTCGTTCGGGTGATCGACACGCACCTGCTGTGATCGGACGCCGTACCGACTCGCCGCTGTGGCCGCGCCGGGATGTGGGCTCAGAGCCCTGGGCCGGTCGCGAGCTCTGGCGTGGCCAGCCAGGTCAGGGTCTGTGGCAGGATCTCCACCGCCCCGAAGTGCGCGGCGCCGGGCTGCACCTGCACTTCGGCGCGCGGAATCCGCGAGGCGAGCCAGTGGGAGTGCTCCACCGGGGAGAACCGGTCCTGTTCGCCGTGCCAGAGCCGGACCTCCGCGCGGATGGCGCCCAGGTCGAACCCCCAGCTCCGCCGGATCGCCAGCACGTCGTCGATCCAACCCTCCGGCCCGTGTCGCAGCGCCTCGGAGTACATGTCGGTCAGCAGCCGGCGGATCGCGACGTCGTCGACGACCCGGATGTCCTCGTCGGGCAACTGGGGGCGGAGGAAGTCCAACAGCGTCATCGGATCCCGCCGGGCCTCTGCCGCGCGGACCTGCAGGTTGAGCTTGAGCTCGGCCAGGTCCTCGTCGGCCTGCCCGTAGTCCTCCACCTTCGAATCCGCCATCCCGGCGTACCAGTCCAGGTCGGGCGCGCCGGCCGGAGCGAGCCCCACCAGCACGGCGGCCCGGGTGACCCGGTCCGGCAGGAGCGCGGCACAGGCCAGGGCATGCGGCCCGCCACCGGAGCGGCCCACCACCGCGAACCGCTCGATGCCGAGGTCGTCGGCGATCGCCGCCACGTCGGCCGCCGCGTCGGCCACCCGACGACCTTCGTGCCGGTCGGAGTCGCCGTACCCGGGCCGGTCGTAGCAGACGAGGTGCACGCCGAGGCGGTAGACGACGATGCCCCGGGGGCGGGGGGCACTGCGGCTGCCCGGGGTGCCGTGCAGCAGGAAGACCGGGGTGCCGTCCGCGGCGCCGGAGGTCTCCACCGCGAGGTGACGCCCATCCGGGGTGGCGACGGAGCGCTGTGCATCGTGTCGCAGCACGGTTGGCCTCCTGTGGGTCGTTCTGCGCTGCCCGGCTGAGCGGAGCCGCGCAGCGGTCGCCCTGAGTGCGAAGACCCCGAATCGCCCAGAAACACGTTCTGTGCCGCAGCGTACTGCCCGCTGTGAACCTCCACCATGGGTCGCCGGGTCGACGCCGCAGGACGGGACAATGCCGGTCGGAGGTCCTCCCGGGCCGGGCCGCTACCCTGGTAGCCCGAGGGGAAGGGGCACCAACAGGGTGGCTAGGACCTACAACGTCGTGACGTACGGCTGCCAGATGAACGTGCACGACTCCGAACGCATCTCCGGCCTGCTTGAGCAGGCGGGATACGAGCGTGCGCCCGCTGGCGACGACACCCCGGACATCGTGGTCTTCAACACCTGCGCGGTGCGGGAAAATGCGGACAACCGGCTCTACGGCAACCTCGGTCGTCTGCGCCCGGTGAAGGACAAGCACCCCGGGATGCAGATCGCGGTGGGCGGCTGCCTGGCCCAGAAGGACCGGGGCGACATCGTCCGCAAGGCGCCCTGGGTGGACGTGGTCTTCGGCACCCACAACATCGGCGCGCTGCCGGTGCTGCTGGAGCGGGCCCGGCACAACGCCGCCGCCGAGGTGGAGATCCTGGAGTCCCTCGACGTCTTCCCCTCCACGCTGCCCACCCGCCGCGAGTCCACCTACGCCGGTTGGGTGTCGATCTCGGTGGGCTGTAACAACACCTGCACGTTCTGCATCGTGCCGGCGCTGCGCGGCAAGGAGAAGGACCGGCGCCCCGGCGACATCCTCTCCGAGGTGCGCGCCCTGGTCGACGAGGGCGTGCTGGAGGTGACCCTGCTCGGGCAGAACGTCAACTCGTACGGTGTCGAGTTCGGTGACCGGTACGCGTTCGGCAAGCTGCTGCGGGCCTGCGGCGACATCGACGGCCTGGAGCGCGTCCGGTTCACCAGCCCGCACCCGAAGGACTTCACCGACGACGTGATCGCCGCGATGGCCGAGACGCCGAACGTCTGCCACTCGCTGCACATGCCGTTGCAGTCCGGCTCCGACGACGTGCTCCGGGCGATGCGCCGGTCCTACCGTTCCGAGCGCTACCTGGGGATCATCGAGAAGGTCCGGGCGGCGATGCCGGACGCGGCGATCACCACCGACATCATCGTCGGTTTCCCCGGTGAGACCGAGGCCGACTTCCAGCGCACCCTGGACGTGGTCCGGGAGGCCCGGTTCTCCTCGGCCTTCACCTTCCAGTACTCGAAGCGGCCCGGCACCCCCGCCGCGACCATGGACGGCCAGCTGCCCAAGCAGGTCGTGCAGGAACGTTACGAGCGGCTGGTCGCCTGCGTCGAGGAGATCACCTGGGCGGAGAACAAGCGCCTCGTCGGGGAGACGGTCGAGGTGCTGGTCGCGGTCGGTGAGGGCCGCAAGGACGAGCGGACCGGCCGGATGTCCGGGCGGGCCCGCGACGGCCGACTGGTGCACTTCGCCACCGAGACGCCCGGCGGGGAGTCGCTCGCCGGCCAGATCCGGCCGGGGGACATCGTGCACACCACGATCACGTACGCCGCGCCGCACCACCTGAACGCCGACGGGGCGCTGGTGGCGCACCGGCGTACCCGGGCCGGTGACGCGGCCGAGGCCGGCCGCTCCCCGCGTACCCCCGGGGTGTTGCTGGGTCTGCCGACGATCGGCGCACCGCCGGTCGCGCCCGCGCCCACCGCCGGTTGCGCCGCGCACTGATCGCACGGAAGGGCCCCTCGTCGAGGGGCCCTTCCTCGATCAGACGGTGATCTTTCCGGCGCCGGCGCCTGCCGTCACGATGGACTTGACGTTGCTCGCGGTGTCCAGCTGGTAGGAGTACGGGATGCTGGCCACGCTGCCGCCGGCCTGGCCGGTGGGCGAGTTGACGAAGTGGTTGTTGCGGGCGACCAGGCTGCCGGGCCCCGAGTCCCCCTCACCGAGGTGGTACGGGTCGTCGACGTTCTCGAAGTAGTTGCCCTCGACGAGCACGCCGGCGTTCTCGGTGGACGCGACGCCGTAGCCGCCGTTGGCCCGGTAGTAGTTGTTGTACACGTGCACCGGGTTGCCGAAGCGCACCCGGGGGTTGCGCTGGTTGCTGCCGTCGAACCAGTTGTGGTGGTAGCTGACCCGCAGGTGACCGACGTCCTGGCCGGCGTTGTCGTCGCTGTGGCCGAGCAGCATGGTCTTGTCGTGGCTGAAGACCCGGTTCCACGAGACGGTGACGAAGTCGGAGCCGCGCTTGATGTCGACGGCGCCGTCGTACCCGTTGCTGAAGGTGTTGTGGTCGATCCAGATGTTGGTGGCCGACTCCTGCACGTTGATCGCGTCGTCGTTCCAGTTGCGGAAGGTCAGGTTACGGATGATCACGTTGCGGTCGCCGCTGATGTTGAACCCGCAGCCGACGATTGTCGCCCCGTAGTTGCCGAGGATGGTCTTGTTGGACCGGACCCGCAGCATGCCCGAGCAGGTGATGGTCCCGGTCACCCGGATCACTGCGGCCCCGGTGGCGTTCAGTGCGCTGGTCAGGCCCGAGGCGTTGCTGACGGTGGTCGTGCCGGCGTTGCCGCCGCCGGTGGTGCCGCCGTTCTGGGTGGCCCAGCCGACCAGGGCCGACGGCTGCTGGTCGGTCGGCGGGGGAGTGCTCGACGGCGGTGGGGTGGTGGTCGGCGGTGGGGTGGTGGTCGGCGGTGCGGTGGTCGGTGTGGTGCTGCCGGTGCAGGCGACGTTGTTCAGGGTGAAGCTGCTCGGAGCCGGGTTGCTGGAGTTGTTCCAGCTCGCGTTGAAGCCGAACGTGGCGCTGCCGTTGGTCGCCAGGGTGCCGTTGTAGTCGACGTTGGTCGCGGAGACCTGGTTGCCGCTCTGCGAGGCGGTGGCGCCCCACGCCTGGTTGACCTGCTGACCGGCCCCGTACGACCAGCGCAGCGTCCACCCGGAGAGCGGGTCGCCGAGGTTGGTGACGGTGACGTTGCCGGTGAATCCTCCCGGCCACTGACTGGCCACCGAGTAGGCCACCTGGCAGCCGGCGGCTGCCTGGGCGGACACGGAGCTCAGCAACCCGGCAGTGACGAGGGTGGCGGTGGCTGCGGCGGTGGTGGCGATCAGCGTCGCACGACGCTGTCCTGTGCGCATGCTGCTTCCTTTCGGTGAGGCGGACGGAGGTGTCGCGACGCCCATGCCCGTGGGCGGCGATCTCGGCCGGGACCAGTGGTCCTCGGGCCCGCCAGTGCAGGTTCGTGAAGGAAAGCGGCTCCGACGCTTGCGCCCGCCGATAATAGGCAAGCGCTTTCCCGATGAAAGCATAGAAGAACCTTGATGTAAATGGTCGGGACGGCCGATGCGGTGCGCACCGGCCGTCCCGGGTGGTTCAGCAGCCGGTGCCGTTGAGTTTCACAGTGCCCGGCGCGCTGGCAGTGCCGTTGGCGGTGAAGCCCACGGTGACCGACCCGCCCGCCGGCAGCGAGGGGGCATGGCTCGGAGCGGCCGCGGTGACGGTCGTGCCGGACTGCGTGACGGTGGCGTTCCAGCCACTGCCCAGCGTCACCCCGGACGGCCAGCTCCAGGTGACCGACCACGGGTTCACCGCGCCCGAGCCGGTGTTCTTCACGGTCAACTCACCCTGGAAGCCGCCCTGCCACGCGTTGACCTGCCGGTAGGTGGCCGTGCAGGCGCCGGTCGGCGGATCCGTCGGCCCACCCGTCGGGCCACCGGTCGGCCCGCCCGTGCCGCCGGACGGCGCGATCAGGTACGGCTGCAGGATCGCCTGCTTGGCGGTGTTGATATTGGTCCAGTCGTCCAGCGCGATGCCGCCGGTGTCACCCGAGTTGGGGTTCCACGACCAGTAGGTGAAGGACATGCCGGTCACCCCGGTCCCGGTGTACGCCATCAGCTTCTCCAGCCACACCTTGTCCTTCGGGTCGACAAGGGTGCTGCCGAACTCGCCCATCATGATCGGGGCGATGTTCTGCTTGTAGAGGTAACCGAAGTACTTGTCCCAGATGGCCGGCATGTTCGCCGGGTAGTCCGGGGCGTCGAACCAGGTCTGCCGGTACACCGAGGTGGCGTACTCGTGCGGCGAGTAGACCAGCCGGTTCGCCACGTTCAGCCGTACCGGGAACTGCCCCGCCTTCGACAGGTTGCCGCCCCACCAGCCGCAGTCCTCGTCGTTGCTCGGGTCGTTGTCCCAGACGTTGGAGAGGCCACCACTCGGGCAGCTCACCCCCTCCACGAAGATCAACCAGTTGGGTTGGATGCCAAGGATGGCGTTCCCGGCCCGCTCGGCGGCGAGCCGCCAGTCCCGGGTGGTGTCGCCGCAGCCCCAGCACGCGCCGGTGGCCGCCGGGTTGGTGCCCTCCGCGTGCGGCTCGTTGTGCAGGTCCGCGCCGATCACCGTCGGGTTGCCCGCGTACCGCTGGGCCAGCATCTTCCAGTCGTTGATCCAGGTCGCCTCGGAGACCGTCGAGGTGTACCAGAGCGGCGACTGCCCGGCCGACGTCGGCCGGTGCCGGTCCAGGATGATCCGCATCCCCTTGCTGCCGGCGTAGTCGATCACCTTGTCGAGGATCTGCAACGGCGACAGCCCGATCAGGTCCGGGTTGACGAAATCGTTGATCCCGGTGGCGGTCGCGCCCGCCTTCAGCGCGTCGTTCGAGTACGGCACCCGCAACGTGTTGTAACCCAGCCGGGCCATCGTGTCGAGCTGCCCCCGCCACGGGTTGCTCGACCACAACCCGTGGAAGGTCTTGTTGTCGGTCTCCATGCCGAACCAGTTGATGCCGGTCAGCCGGACCGTGGCGCCGGTGCTGTCCACGATCTGGTTGCCACTGGTGTGCAGATAACCGGTACCGGTGCCAGCGGCAACGGCCGGGCTGGTGCTGACGGTGGCGGCGATGAACACGCCGGCCGCGACGGTGGCGAGCGCGGTGAGCGCGCCGCCGAGAGCTTTAGGACGGAACATTCGAGCTCCACTTCGGAGGTCCGGCGCCATCCAGGAACGACGCCGGCGGGCGGCCGCGCGCACGTCACGGTCCCTCAGGGGTACGCAGACAGTGCGCGACGGCCCAGGTCACGCGGACGTGGTCACTCGCGGAAGCACACCGGCGACCCGCGACGGCGGTTGCTCCGCCTTCGACGCCCTCGTGCCGGTGGCCCTAGCTGGCTCCGTCGCTCATTCTGATCAGGCCACGTCGATGCGTCAACCTGCCCCGCCGCCCCGCCGCCCCGCCGCCCCGCCGCCCCGCCGCCCCGCCGCCCCGCCGCCCCGCCGCCCCGCCGCCCCGCCGCCCCGCCGCCCCGCCGCCCCGC